>JASHOO010000650.1 GCA_030041035.1 Bryobacteraceae bacterium
GTTGAGAACCGCCAGCCTGATTGCTCATGACATGGGCTGATATCAACAGCTATCGTTTGCCCAGTCGACGACAGCGCTTCTCCGAACTATCCGAGCAAGCGGATTCCCGACTCTATGCGCGGCCAGATTGCAACCGCTTCGCGGGACACCTCGGTAGCGTAGAATCGTTAGACGCTATATGTCTCTGGCTCCCGGCACTCGTTTGGGACCCTACGAAGTCCTCGCACTGATCGGTGCAGGCGGCATGGGAGCGGTATACAAGGCACGTGACACGCGTCTTGACCGCATCGTTGCCATCAAGGTTTCGCAGGAAAGATTCAGCGATCGCTTCGAGTGCGAGGCGCGGGCGGTCGCGGCGTTGAATCATCCCCATATCTGCACGCTGCACGATGTCGGTCCTGACTATCTGGTGATGGAGTACGTCGAGGGCGCACCGTTGAAAGGGCCTTTGCCGCTCGACAAGGCCGTAGAGTACGCCGGTCAGATTCTCGATGCGGCGCATGCGGCGGGCATCATCCACCGCGACATCAAGCCGCCGAATATTTTCGTGACCAAGCGGTGGGGTCACGGTCCTTTTTTAATAGCCGACACAATCAAGCGTGTGACCTGGCTCGCGAAATGAACACTTCAGAGGGCGCTCAAGGTCGCCATTCACAGGCTTCGCAAGCGGTATCGGGAGCTCTTTCGGCAGGAAATCGCGGATACTGTCGCCGATCCCGCCGGCGTGGAGTCCGAACTCCGATACTTGGCCGCCGTGCTGACGAAAAAGTAGCAGGCGCGTAACGGACGGAATAAGCGTGACACCATCACTGTATAGCCGCCCTCTTAAGGAGCGCCGGCCAGTTCACAATGACCGTCAGGGGAGGCTTGTTTTCGATCCACTTGTTTACCAAGAAGCGCTGCCCGTCCCGCGCAGCCATATAGGGATTGAGGCCCTCGTCATACGGTCCAAGAGCAAACAAAACTCGTGGCGCCGAAGGTTTCACGGAATCCGCGCTCAAATCCAGACTGACCGACATGAGCTTGGAATCCGCCGAAACGTAGAATAACTCCCGTCCGCTCGCACCCCACTGCGGAAAAGTACCGCCACTCGTGGAGATCCGCACTCTGCCGCGCGGCTCAGGAAACGAGTCAACGTAGACTTCATTCCGGCCGGACTCGTCCGACTGAAAAGCTATCCAATGTCCGTCTGGAGAGAAGCGGCCCATGTCTTCGGCAAATTCCGTTTGACCATAGGATCTCGGCTGGCCCGGGCTGGGCCGAATCGGTAGAATCCACAGGGAGCCCAGTCGGTGTCCCTGGCTGCCGCCGTGATAAAGGATAAAGCGCCCGTCGCGCGACCAGTCGCAGGGTATCTGCGTATTGAGTGTCCGAATAAGCCGCTCTTCGCTACGGCTACCGCTTGAGTCTTTTCGATACATGGTGAACGGTGGGCCAGACGCAAACAGGATACTTCGGCCATCGGGCGACCAGATGGGCGAGATGTTCTGGCCTACCCGGGAAGTGAGCCGACTGACAACACCGCGGTCTACATCCAGCATCCACAGGTCCGTTCCAGCGGAGTTCGGTATAGCAAACGCCACGCGCCGCCCGTCAGGCGACAGCTCGAATGGGCCGACATTCATCGCTTCTCCCACCGTCGCCAGCGCTTTTCCCGAGCGATCTACCCATGTGAATTGGTTTAACGCGTAAGATCCGCCGTACAGCAGGGTGCCGGTGGCTGAGGCCGAAAGATACATTTGGCCGCTTACGCCGTAGTGAGCCACCGGACTCGCGATCGCGCGTGCTTCTCCGCTGAGTTGCAGCTTGTCCGCGTCAAACGGCTGAGCTAACAGAGTTGCGCCGCGTAGCCACAGCAAATATCCCTTATGATGATCAACCGTCCCGTCCGTGGGAACGTACCATGCGTTTGCGTCGGTCCTCAATAATTGAACCGGCTCTCGGGGATTAGCCAGTGAAGCCGCATAAACCCCTGTATATTCGGACTTGGTGCTGCGCGCGAAGTACAGGAAGTGTCCGCCGGGAAGCGTCTGCGGCCAGTAGTGAAACATCTCACCGCGCGCCTGGGCCGTAGTCGTAAGAGGTGCTGGCTGCCCCCCGGAAGCAGATACCTGGAAGATTCCTGCACCGGACTGCCCAAACAAAATCTGGCCATTTTCACCCCAGGAGCCGCCACGGGCGCTGTCGATCTCGCAAATTGGCTGCGGCGTCCCGCCCGCCGGGTCGATTCGCTGTAACTTCCCATTCACGAAGAACGCGATCGATGCGCTGTCCGGCGACCAGAATGGGTGACCGGCGCCTTCCGTTCCCGGCAACAGCTTAGGCGTTGTCCCATCCAGTGGCCGGAGCCAAAGACCAGCGTGCCCGTTTGCCGCCGCCACAAAAACCGCAGTCTTTCCATCTGGCGACATCGCGATACCGGTCTCGATGGTTCCACGCGCAAAATGCCCACCCTCGGGCGGATCAATCTCAAAACGGAAGACTCTCTCTTGCGCGGGCGGTTGCCGGAAGGACGACCACACCCAGACGCCGAGCGCTCCGAGTGTCAATACCGCAAGGCCAGCCATCCACCAGCGCCGGCTCAGTGGAGAACCCCCGGCGGAAAATTCTCCCTTGGCCGATCGCGCGTCCCCGATCTCGCCGGACGGAAGTGCAGGGTGCTCCTCCAGGTCGCGCCTTCGTTGCGGACCAAGGGTCGTAATCGCGCCCATGACTTCGTCGCCGCTTTGCCGAGTGCATCTGCGCAGATCCACCACCAGATCCCGCATCCCCTGGTATCGATCCGCCGGATCTTTTTCGATTGCTTTCTCCACGATCATCCGTAGAGCAAGCGGTACGTCGGAGGCGAGCGGCGCGGCCGTGCCATGGATAATGCTCTGCAAGACTTCCAAGTCGTTTTGGCCTTCGAAGGGACGCCGGCCCGCCAGCAACTCATACATGACGATGCCAAAAGAAAAGATGTCGCTGCGCGCATCCGTCGGCCGGCCCGAGGCCTGCTCCGGCGACATATAAGCGACGGTCCCGAGGACGATGCCGCGCCGCGTGGTTGGCGCACCTACGGCTTTGTTAACCGCCTCCGGCGCCACGCGTTCATCCAGCTTCGCCAAGCCGAAGTCCGCCAGCTTGGCGTAACCGTTGCGGCCTACCAGGATGTTGTCGGGCTTGATGTCGCGATGCAGGATTCCTGCCGCGTGCGCCGCAGCCAGACCGTCGGCAACTCCGGTCAGGAGTGTAACGATCTCCCGCCAAGTGTGCTTTTCGGCGAGAGCCCAGCTCCTCAACGTCCCGGCGTCCATGAACTCCGTCACGATGTACTGGCAGCCCTGGAATTCACCCGTGTCATACACGGTGAGGATGTGGGGATGATTCAGCGAGGAAACGATCTTCGCCTCGCGCTGGAATCGCCGCTGGGCCGCCGAATCCGCAAGATCGTCGAACAGAAACTTAACCGCCACCGGACGATTGAGCTTGGTGTCCAGAGCGCGATAGACGACACCCATGCCACCCTCGCCAATCACGGCTTCAATGCGGTACGAACCGATTTGCGTGTTTGCTTCTATGGCCTTGTGTCTCCCCGTGCTGGCGGCAGATGATTCCGAACCGGTTTCGCCCTCCAAAAAACTGGCGGCACGAAGATGCGCCCGCAGAAGGGATTGCACCTCGGCGCG
>JASHOO010000651.1 GCA_030041035.1 Bryobacteraceae bacterium
GCGCCGCCCCACAATCTTGCGGCTCATGGCGGGCGACGGCACTTTCACACCCCCTGTATTTGCGATTTCGGCAATCCTTTCGGCGATCGCGCGGGGCTTGCCGGAAAGCACTCTCGCTCTTTCCAGCGCCTTCCCCAGCCGGGCGGTACTCACCGGTTTGAGTAAGTAGTCGATGGCTCCCGCCTCAAATGCCTCAATCGCGTACTTATCGTAGGCCGTGACGATAATGACCACGGGAAGGCGCCCGCCTTTCAAGTGATGAATCACGTCTAACCCTCCCATGGCGGGCATCTGCAGGTCCAGAAAGACAACGTCCGGTTCCAATTCGAGGATTTGGCGGAGCGCCTGCTGGCCGTCCTCGGCCTCTCCGACGATGGCGACATCGTCTATCCCCGCGAGTTCGTCTCGCAGGACGCTGCGGGCTATGGGCTCATCGTCTACAATCAGTGCCCTCATGCGCGATGAGCTTAGACAATCACCCGAAGCCGCACCGGACGCAACAAAAAAATGATGAGTGGCTAGGGTCGCGCCGTGGGCGGCCAGAGATTCGCCATGGACGGACAGCCGGCCTTCCGCCGCCATCGGGCAAACCTGACGGCAACCCGGCCTCCATCGCTTCCGGCGCAAAACGGGTTGAGCTGATCTGGTAGAGTGAATCCTGTGACAACTGAACCATGAAGGTACTATTCATCGGCGGCACGGGCATCATCAGCACGGCTTGCACACGCCTGGCAATCGAACAAGGTATCGATCTCACACTCGTCAACCGGGGACTTCACTCACTCCACGCGCCCGGCGGAGTGAAAACGCTGACCGTGGACATCGAAGATACAGCGGCCGTCTCCCAAGCGCTCGCGGGAGTTTCGTTCGATGCGGTCGTCGACTGGATTGCTTTCCGGCCGAACGACATCGAGCGGGACATCGCACTATTCCGGGGCCGCACGCGCCAGTTCCTGTTTATCAGTTCCGCCAGCGCTTACCAGAAGCCGCTATCGCACTATCTCATCACCGAATCGACACCGCTGGCCAACCCCTATTGGGATTATTCGCAGCAGAAAATCGCTTGCGAAGATCGGCTCATGCGCGCCTACCGGGAGGAGGATTTCCCCATTACCATCGTGCGGCCCTCCCTGACCTACGGCGACACACAAATCGCACTCGCCATCAACAGTTGGGCCAAATCCTACACCGTGGTGGATCGGATGCGCCGCGGAAAGAAGGTGATCGTACCTGGAGATGGTTCCTCACTCTGGGTGATCACCCATAACACCGATTTCGCCAAGGGTCTGGTGGGACTCCTGGCGCGCGAGCAAGCTATCGGCCATGCCTTTCACATCACCTGCGACGAGATCATGTGCTGGGACCAATGGTATCGCCTGACGGCGGAAGCGGCCGGCGCCGAGCCACGACTGGTGCATATCCCCAGCGACTTCATCGCCGCGTGTATTCCCGAGGCGCGTGGCGGCCTGCTCGGCGATAAAGCTGCCAGCGTGGTCTTCGATAATACGAAGATCAAACGCTTCGTTCCCGGTTACTGTGCAACCGTTCCGTTCACGCTAGGTATCCGGCGAACCATGGCCTGGTTTGACGCCGACCCGGCCCGGAGGCAGGTCGACCCGGAAGCGAATGCACGCTGGGACAGGCTGATCGAGGCGTATGAATCCGCGACGCAACAGGCGCTCTCCCGCTTCCAGGCATAGCAACGATGGTCGATGGGCGATCGACCTATGGATTCGACGCCGTTCCCGGGTTCCCCGCCGCCGGCAAAAACGGCGTCAGAATCACGTTTCTCATGAACGGCGTCCCCGCACCCAGCACCGGATCGTATCCGAAGATTGTCGTTGACTCAATCCCGTTATTGCCGGGAATGTTGGTGTGGAAAAAGAACAACTGTTGCGCCAGCTCCCGATAGATCTGGTAGTTGAAATTTCCCAAGCGAAGCCCGCCCAGGTTCTGCTCCGCAAGCGCCAGCGCTCCCGCCATGTCGGGGCTCGCGAGGCTGGTTCCAACAACCCCGAAGAATTCGCCGTCCAACGCTACGACGGCGAAGCTCCGATCCGGACCGCACGGCTGCACCGCGATCGCCGGACACCCGCCCATTTGCATCGAAATGTCCGGGATGGTGCGCATGTTCGATCCCGTATTCGTCGACAACTGGTACGGCGGCTTGCTGAATATCACGCTGGCTCCGCTCCCTGAGCCCCATAGACCACCCGAAGCCAGGTTGCCGACCCCGTACGGATCATAATTCGTCAGCGGGTCCGGAAACGCGTTTTCACTCACATAGTTCGACTCCGTACTCGGCGGGTTGTACGTCGTCACCAGGTTCGTTCCGCCCACCGCCGTCACGTTCGGATCCGACGCCGGATGCTCGATCCCCGGCAAGAACACGCCCGCCACTACCGGCGGAACCTGCGGCGTGGTTGTGAAATACGACAACGACGGAAGGCCAAGTCCCGCATTGTCGCCTGAGCTCGCCAGGAACGTAATGCCCTCGGCGTTCCCGTGCCGGAAAATGTCGCTGTAGATTCTGAGAATGTAAGTAAAATCCTGGCCGCTGTTGTAGGCCGCGGTGTAAATACCTTCCGCCTTCCCAAACGATGAGCTGACGATGTCTACGGCATTGGTCTCGACGATATTTGTGTAGGTCTCGAGCAGCTCCTGGTCGGAAAGTTCGGGCAGATTGTACAGCACCAGCGTAGCTCCCGGAGCGATGCCTCCCGCTTGTTCCAGATCCGTTTCAGTCTCCAGCGACCCCGGGAAAGAGAAGGGTGCGCCGCCGTCCACCTCGATCTCCTCGATCGTCGGCACCGGAAGTCCCACGAGTTCGAAGTACAGTGCCATGTCGCTCGGCAAATAGTCGCCCGAATCCACAATGCCGATCTTGCGGCCCGCCCCGGTGAGAACCGCTCCCGAAGGAAAATCATAGGCCTGCTTGAAATCGCTCGTCAGATAAGGTCCAAGCGGCGAGAACTGATTGGCCACAATCGGCCCGGCGGAGACCGGCGAGCTATGCACGTGGTGCGGAGGGAGCGCGGCAAAACTGATGACTTGCCCGCCCGCCTGCGCCAGATCCGCCGGCAGTTTCACGGGCGTGGTCGAGACCAGGCCCTGATTCCCGTTGGGATACGTCGTATTCCAGAGCGTGACGCTCAGGCACTTCTCGACCGCCGCCACCGTCCCTTGCAATTCGACCGAATGGCTGGTTGTGCCGAGCGTCGTGATGCCGTATTCAGCCATTTGTGACTCTACTTGCGCAATGGTCGTGGGGCTTGCGCCGAACTGCTCGCGAAACTGCTGCGGCGTCAGCCACTGCTGATAATTCGCCGATCCCTGCGTTTGCAAATTCGTGATGAGCTGGTCCAACTGATCGGAGTTCCGCAATGGCAAATACACGCTGAATTGCACCACCTGATTCGCTGGCGCCGGGCTGACCGGGCTTTGCGCCTGTGCGCTTGCCACCGTGACTAGAACAAAACACAATACTGTTAAACCTGGAGTATTTTCCGCCATTTTTCGCATTTATCCTCCTTGTGACTCCGCTCAGTATAGTGACAAACGCGCGAAAACTGCACAATTTAATCGATAAATTTACTATTTAGCGCATTTGCCTGGGGAAAATAAGGAACCCGCCTTTGGCGATATACTACCCCACGTGGCCGAACTCAAAACCAGCAAGACCGGCGCGTCCGTCGCCGATTTCCTGAACTCGATTCCTGAGGCGCAAAAGCGCAAGGACTGCCGCGCTATCGCCAAAATGATGCAGACGGCCACCCAAGCCCCGCCCAGAATGTGGGGTCCAAGCATTGTAGGGTTCGGCCACTGCCGCTGGCTCTACCCCAACGGCAAAGAGATGGACTGGATGCAGGTCGCTTTTTCACCACGGAAATCAAACATCACCCTCTATCTCACCGAAGAGGTACTCAAATCGGATTGGATGCAGCACCTGGGCAAGAATGCGTGCGGAAAAGGATGTTTACACATCCAGAAGCTCTCCGACGTGGATGTGCCGACGCTCCAGAAGCTGATCCGCGAAACGGTGCGGCAGCGCAGGGCGGCTGCTTCTTAAAGATCAGACTTCCATGTCCGACTCGAAAAATCTCCGAAGCTCTGATGATTCGCTGGGAATGAACCGGCGCATTCTCCGCCGGGATTTCATGAATTCCACGTTGCTGGGCTCCGGCGCAACACTGCTCGGAAGTTTGACCCCACGCCAGTTGCTGGCCAAGGAGGAGTGGACGGGCTACGGAGGTGTGGGCGATTATGCCGGCTCGAATGGCAATACCTATGAAATCGTCCATGCCGGCCATCAGATCCGTGATCATTACTTCGCCGGAGAT
>JASHOO010000652.1 GCA_030041035.1 Bryobacteraceae bacterium
CGGCAATGCCGATCAACACGTTCCCCAAAATCTCCGAGTTCGGGACTTGCGGCTGCCAAAGCGCGAGCAGTTCCGCATGCGTCAGGCGGCGCTCCGGACCGAAGAAAGGATCGTGAAGCGTGACGTAAGTGTCGTCGATGTCCACAAGCACCGAGTAGTGGCCGGCCGGCGAGCCGCGTTCCAGGCTGTGGTTGAGAATCGCGCGAATCCCCCACTCCCGGCAGAGCCGAAGCACCTGAAGCGGATGCCGCGCCTGAATGGCGACCGCCTGGAACCCGCGATTGACGGCATCCTGAGCCATCAGGTGAGTGGTGGATGCGGCACCACCGAGCGGGCCGAGCTTTGAAATCGCCGGCCAGATCTCCTGCTGCGGGATGTCCTTTCCCAGAGAACGATAGACCATGCGGAGCGATGCGGCTCCGCACGTCCGGCTGGCCTGCGAGTCGGTTTGGTGATCATAGGGGATGGATGTTAATGCAGTGGCCATTTCCATTCTCCTAACCAATGAGGACCGTGGGGAACCCCTTGGCAATAAAACCAGCGTGACAGGTTCGATCTCCCACACGCGCCGCCGGCTTACCGCCGATGAGCACCGTCGTGGATGCCAGGGTGATGATATCGGTCGGGCCGACACAGAACGCCAAATCACCGGTCCGTGCGGCGGGTTGGCCGCCGATCAGCACTGTCGGACATCCCAGAAGAATCGGCCCTCCGAGGTGTGCGACCGGTCCAGTCATCATCGTGCAAACATGTTGATCGCCCATTCGGGCCGCTGGCTGTCCCATGTACTGATTCCTCCTATGAGTAACGGCCCTCAGCCAAGCGCATTCCCAGTTCCACAAATAGCCGTTGTGTTTCCGTGATCCTCGATGGTTCCACTTTGATCGCTGCGAACTTCACCGCCGCAGCTACATAACCGGACCACGCGAACGGCGGTGGCGGCACGGGCGGCGCGTTCGGTGGACCCAAGCTGCCTCCGGTCAGGCTCACCGCCATGGCCAACGCTCCTGCCGGTGATGGCGCCTTTGCCGCTTCGCCGGCTGTCTTTGCCGCTGCGCGGGTTTGCTCGCTCGGCTGCATGACCCACTGCACGGCTGCCAAACAAGCCGCCTTGTCGACTGGAGAGAGGTTGTTCCCGCAGGCGTGCTGGGTACAGAGGCAGCCCCACCAGATTGCTTCTCGCGCCGGCAATGCGTGGACGAGGAAGTCGATGCCTGCTGAATATTGCTTATTCCCGACAAGTGACTCGACGAATGCCCGAGGTCTCATACCGTCCTGGAGTAGAGGCTGAGCCCGCTGGCCCAAGTCAAATCGCATGCAAATCTCAGCAGCCGTCGTTTCGCGTGGTTCAGCGAGTTGGCTCGTCATAGTCATTCCCGTAATCAGTTAGTTGATCTGCACTAGCGGGCCTTTGATCGTGATGCCGCTGGCCGAAATCGAAATCGAACTGATTGGTGTGCCGGCTTGGTCTGGATCCAGCGACCCTTTATCGCCTACGTTCAAATTAATGCTGCCCGCCGCTCCGACCGTGATGTCGATATTGCCTTCTGTGTCCATCGTCACCCACTGAGAGTTGTCGTCGTCCATGTCACCGCGGACAAGCGCCAGTTCATGATTCGACTCGTTCGCATGGATGAGAACTCCGTGAAACTCGACCTTTGGATCCTCGGCGGAAATGCTGTGCGCGGTTGTCACTTTGATCGCGTCGAGGGCTAAGATCCTGATATAGGCGTCGTCAGAGCCTGTTGCTACCAGGGACACGGCACCGCCATCCTTGGAATTTCCTCGAGAGAATAGGGCACACTTCGTGGCGTATCGAACCCACCTGCCGTGGATTAATCGAATGTCGTTGGGGTCCGCTGGCTTTTTGGGCGCCGGCGTTGGACATGGTGGCGGTGGTACGACCGGGCAGGGGTTCCCTCCTCCTCCCGATCCTCCTCCACGCCGTTTCTGTCTTGAATTCATAAAAATTCCTCCTGTTATTCCGTGCTGATCGCGGTAAGCGGAGCCAGCACCGACCCGAGACTGGCGCCGCCGGCTCCAAAACTGAGAATTCCCCAATCCTCATTGTCCTCGTCGTGGTTGTTCGCCCACATGGGCATAAGCGAATCTGACTGTATTAGTTCCTGATCCGCCATCTTCATCGTCATCTCGACTCCCAGAATCGCGATCAGCAAGGCGTCGATCATCGCTTGGAACGCGATGTTGAGCTGCGCGCGCTGCGCATCTTCTCTCAGCGCGTCATAGAGGATGGTCCAGCCAGTCACCGCGGCGCCCAAAACGCTACACAGGATGACCGTGCCCGGATGATCGCTGTACGGCCCTGAGATTTCGATCTTCGGCGGGCCGAAATTGATGTCGAATTCCTGGCCGAGGACAAAGTTCGCGCTGGTCCCGATGGTGAACTGCATGTTCCCGCCAAGACCGGCGCCCAAACCACTGGCCAGCGCGGGCGCCGCGGGAAGGCCCGGCACCCCCGCCGCGAGCCCCAGCGGGTTGACGCAGATTTGCAGATTGTTGCCGAACGTCAGTTGGTGATTGAGACCGGCCGTGGCCTGGAAATTTTCGCCGTAAGTGACCACCGAGTTCAGCCCCAGCACACCGATCGGCACAGGCTCAGGTATCGTGTCCCCTGCGTTGAAGCTGCCGCCGCCGCTCCCGCCGCCAAACGGAACCAGTTTGCCCACGGTGAACATGCTGGCGACTCCCACCCGTTCACCCTTGTGGCGGCCCGCGTGGATCATCTTGTCAAACTCGGAATTCAGGCTCAGGTTGTGCTCGGAGTGAATTGAAAGATGCTCGTGGTTCTTGTTGTCGTTGAACACGATGCCGTTGTAGTTTTGCTGCGCCGTTCCGCTCACGCTGGCAGACTTGAAACCACCCAACTCCTTGTTGATGGGCAGCGTGAACCAGGGCATGTTTTCCGCGTTATAGACGCTGCCGATGACGAGCGGCTGGTCGGGATCGCCTTCCTCGAACGTCACCACAACCTCATGGCCGATCCGCGGCCAGAAAAACGCTCCCCATCCCTTGCCCGCCCACACCTGCGCCACTCGCAGCCAGCACGAGCTGTTGCCGTCCATCTTCCCTTTGCGGTCCCAATGAAACTGCACTTTCACCCGGCCGTATTTATCGACAAAGATCTCCTCGCCCGCGGGACCAACCACGGTTGCGGTCTGAACCCCGGCGATCACCGGTTTAGCGGTCACGCGCTGCGGCCG
>JASHOO010000653.1 GCA_030041035.1 Bryobacteraceae bacterium
TTTCCGAGGCACAATAATATGCGCATTCATGCCTGGGCCATTGGGCTGTTCCTGGTTTTGGGAGTCGGACTATTCACCGCAATCCTGTTTCTGATTGGAAACCGCTACGATGTTTTCGGTAAACATGCGGAGTTCTATGCGGAATTTTCGGACATCGGTGGTTTGCCGAGTGGCGCGCTGGTCCGAGTTTCCGGCCTCGAGGCGGGCGAGGTCAAAAGCATTGCAATTCCTGCCAGCCCTTCGTCGAAGTTCAGGCTGAAGCTTCAGGTGAGAGCGAAGGCGCGAGGACTCATCCGCACCGATTCGTTGGTATCTATTCGGACCGAGGGCATCGTTGGCGACATGTATGTCTTCATTCGGGAGGGTTCAAGCACCGCCGCAGAAGCCCCGGACGGAGCCACGCTTCCCAGTAAAGAGCCCTTCGATCTAGCAGCGGCGCTCGAAAAGGGTTCCGCTTTGTTGGACAAAAGTTCCACGCTATTGGACGACGTTCAGGGCAGTGTTACTGACCTTCACGGCCGGCTCGACGTTGCGCTCGATTCTGTGACCAAGACGGTGAACCATGTTGACGGCCTGGTTACGGTAGTGCAGCCAAACATCAGAAAGCTGGCCAGCAACGCCGGCCTGATCACGGACACGATCAAAGAAATTGTGTCAGATTTGAATGCGGGTAAAGGGCCGGCAGGCTTGCTCTTGAAGGATGAAACGACGAGGAAGCAGCTGCAAGCGACTCTATCCAATGCACAGCAAGCCACCTTGAACCTGACCGATGCTTCGGCGCGTGCCGATCAGATTCTCGCGGATGTGCAGTCCCGCGACCTCGTATTGAAAGCGCAGGCAATTCTTAAGAACATGCAGGCGATGTCGGAACAACTCAATCAGACGATCAAAGGCGCCTTGGTGTCGGACGACATGGGCGAGGACGGGGCGACGAATATTCGTGAGACGCTTTCAAACCTGAATCGTGGCACCGCCAATCTTGCGGAAGACGCGGAAGCGCTAAAACACGAATTCCTCTTCCGTGGGTTTTTCAGGAAGCGCGGCTTTTATGATCTGGAACAGTTGTCTTCGGCTGATTACCTGAAGGCATGTCAGCGCCAAAATGCTTGCGGGTCTCGCACCTGGCTGGATGCGAAGAACCTGTTCGCTACCGGCAGCGACGGTATAGTGCAACTGGACGAAACTGGGCGCCACGCGATTGACAGGGCGGTTGCACCGGTTGTTGATTCAGTGCTGGATCATTTGGTTATCGTCGAGGGCTACTCCGCTATGGGATCGCCAGACCAGCAATTTGTCATGTCGCGAAGACGCGCGAATCTGGTTCGCGAGTATCTCGAGGCGCATTTTCACCTCCTGCATAGTGACGTCGGAATCGTGCCTCTTCGGGGCAGGCCGCCGCATTGCGCCGGACGAGATACCTGGAATGGCGTTGCGATTGTGCTTTTCGACGACCGTCAAAAATGATCAACGGTCACTGCGGGAGCCCCTATTGGAAGGGTGAAGAGCGGCGTTACTCATAAAGACACGGAGGAACGCAAGCGTATGTGAAGGGCAACGATGAGGCCCTTGCCTACCCGATGACGTGCGAGCCACCGGCAACGATCATCGCTTTTGGGTGTTGATTTCAACACTCACCGCATTCTCAGCGGCCACGCAACGTTCGTGGAAGAACTCAGAGGGCGTGTGGGAAATCGTGGACCCAATGGCATCGATGCATTTCGTGCCGTAAGCTGGCCGATTTCGCGGCGACCTCGAAGAAAGGTGCCCACGTACAGGTGCAGGGCGAGCTTCGTTCAACAACCTGCCAAACACGCTCACACAGCATTTGCAACAGAGACCGCCATAGTTTTTTCAGGTCACGCCACGTCAGCCGTGACTTCCATCACAGGTCCCAGGGAAAGGCCCTGGGAATTTCCCTGAGGCAATGTAACCTTTTAATAAAACGTTGCACCGAAACATGGTCTATCTTAAGCTCACGATAGAAAGGCGGAGCTTTCGGCGTTGTGGACCGTCCTGGCTAGGGTTGCCGCGTACCACGCTGATTTATAAGATGCGTAAGCTTGGAATTGAAACTCGTCGGCCCCATCGGGCGCGCCCGATTCACCACTTGCCGGATGAAGAGTGGTATGCCGCTGCGACTTTTTGTAGAGGCGTCAGCGCCGCAGATCCAACCACCGTGACCCAAGAGGCATAGCCGGCCACAACTAGAGAACTAAGACGAGCCGCCTGCTCCTGCTTTGCTTTGTTATCGCGCTTCTCGTGCAGCTTTCGTCCCTATACCTTGGTTATGGCGCGCGACCTGCACGTATAACTATGAGCAATCACTGAACAGTGCTCGCAGTAACCGTCATACCGAAACATAGGAAACATCAATGATCAGCCTCGCTGACTCCAAGCGAATCATTCCCGCTGCCGAGCGGAAATCGGAATTAATCGGCCAGCCAACGAACTTCGCCGCCGGGGATGACGGCAGTAATCTCGTTGCCCACGCTCTTATCGACAGAGGGTCGCCGTGCCGGCTCATCTGTGTTTGTGCAGCCCTGTTCGCCGCTTCAGCACTCTTTGGACAACAAGCTCAGTTTCAAGGCAGTGTCCCCACGGGGGTAGTTTCTCCCACACCCGTCTCGCTGACGCTCCGTGATGCGATCGATCGTGGCCTACGAACTAACCTCGGTCTGCTGCTCAGTGGACAGACAAGTGAAATCGCGCGCACTGAACGGATGCGATCCCTGAGCGCACTCCTGCCGCAGGTGACCGGGGTGGTAAGCGAGAACGTAGAGCAAATAGACCTGAAAACCCGCGGGATCAATTTTCATCTCCCCGGCGGCTTTTCTACTCCAACAGTCGTCGGCCCGTTCGACTATACCGAGCAAAAAGTGGTTTTCTGAATCTAGAGGTTCAGGAAAGTCTTTTGTTTTCAGAGAGATTTATGGAGCCACCCGCCGGGATCGAACCGGCGACCTGCTGATTACGAA
>JASHOO010000654.1 GCA_030041035.1 Bryobacteraceae bacterium
TGCCCGTCACCGAGACGCCGCGTGATCACCAAATCCGCAACTCCAACATGCATTCGCTTGCGGCGCAGGTGACGCGCGCGGGCGGCGTACCGGTGCTTCTACCCGTTGCGCGCGACCAGTACGACGACACCCTCGGCCTGGTCGAGCGCGGTCTCGAGGCCGATCTGCTATTGCTCTCCGGCGGCGTTTCCGCCGGAAAGTACGACATCGTCGAGCGCGTTCTGGCCGACATAGGCGCCGAATTCTTCTTCGATCGTGTCCTTATCCAGCCCGGCCAGCCGCTGGTGTTCGGCCGTGTCCGCGGCAAATTCTTCTTCGGCCTTCCGGGCAACCCCGTCTCCACTATGGTGACGTTCGAACTGTTCGCGCGTGCGGCGCTCGAGCTGATGGGTGGACAGTCGCACTCCGGTCTTTCGCTGCTTCTCGCCCGCCTCACCCGCGATTTCCACCACAAAACCGGCTTGACGCGTTTTCTTCCCGCGGTGCTTTCCTGGACCGGCGTCGAGCCCCAACTGACTCCCGTGGCCTGGAGCGGCTCCGGCGATATTGCGTCGCTCACCCGCGCCAACGCGTTTCTGGTTGCCGATGCCGACCGGGCCGAATGGAAGGCCGGAGACCTGATGCCCGTCCTCGTCAAATGAAAAAACTCTCGCACTACGATCGGGCCGGCAGCCCTCGCATGGTGGACGTTTCCGCTAAGCCGGAGACCAAACGCACTGCGCGCGCCCACGCCTTCGTCCGCATCGCGCCCGGGATCCTCAAGAAATTCCCTGAAAACCCCAAGGGCAATCCGCTCGAAATCGCGCGCATCGCCGGAATCGCAGCGGCCAAAAAGGCGTCCGACCTCATCCCGCTCTGTCACCCCCTGATGCTCTCCCACGCCGACGTTGACGCGCGCATCGAAAAGGAAGGCGTGCGCATCATCGCCAGCGCCACCACCACCGCCCAGACCGGCGTCGAAATGGAAGCACTCACCGCCGCCGCAGTGGCCGCTCTCACCGTCTACGACATGACCAAGGCGCTCGATAAATCCATCTCCATTGAAGATCTGTACTTGGTCGAGAAAACCGGCGGCAAAAGCGGCGGCTACCGGCGGAAGGCCCGGAAATGACCTCTGTGGCCGTCCTCACTGTCAGCGATTCCGTTTCCGCCGGAAAACGCACCGACGGCTCCGGTCCCGCGGTCCGCGCCTATCTCGAAGGTCTCGGCTGGCATGTTTCCGAAACTGCCGTTGTTGCCGATGATGCCGCTGCCATCTGCGAACGTCTGGTTTCGCTCGCCGACAGTGGCCGCGTCTGTGCCATTTTCACCACAGGTGGAACCGGCGTCGCCCTGCGCGACGTCACACCCGAAGCCACGCGTGCCGTCATTGACCGCGAAATTCCGGGCTTTGGCGAAAGGATGCGCGCCGCCGGCGAGCGCTCCACGCCCTTCGCCGCACTATCCCGCGCCCTGGCCGGAACCCGCGGCCGCGTTCTGATTGTAAACTTGCCCGGCTCACCCAAAGGCGCGGTCGAGTCGCTTGATGCTATTGTGGAATTGGTGCCACACGTCCTCCAGCTTCTGGGTGGCCAAACCGAACACAAGGCGCCGTAACGCGTGCCTGTGCCGAAGCGTCGAAATTCTATGCTGCGTGCTGTCCTGATTGCCCTGATTCTGACTCTGCCGTTGGCCCCCGCGCAAACACCCGAGCACGCCACCGGTCAAACGTCGGCTCCGGCCGCTTCCTCCGGTCAAAACTCCGCTCAGGAGCCTCCTGCCGAAGCCGGCAACGAATCGCCCCTCATCCGTGTTCCCGTGCGCGTGGTGGAAGCGCCGGTTACTGTGATTGACAAGCATGGCGACTATGTCGATGGCCTGCAGCCGCAGGATTTTAAGCTGTATGACAACGACAAGGAACAAAACATTCACGTGGACGTGTCGTTCCAGCCCATCTCCATGGTCATCGCCATCCAGGCCAGCGATCAGATCGAAGGCATTCTGCCCAAGATAAACAAGGTCGGTTCCCTCATCCAGCCCATGCTCATCGGCGATCAGGGCGAGGCCGCCGTGTTGGCCTTCGATCATCGTTTCCGCGTCATGCAGGATTTCACCTCCGACTCCGCCAAGATCGAAACGGCGATCAAGAAAATCACCCCCGGTAGCCGGACCAGCCGCCTTACCGACGCCGTCGACGAATCCGTGCGCATGCTGCGCTCCCGCCCCGCCAACCGCCGGCGGATTCTCCTGATCATCTCCGAAGTGCGCGACCACGGCAGCGAAGGCAAAGTGCGCGATACGCTGATGGATGTCCAGGTGAATAACGTCAGCGTCTACGGAGTGGACATCTCGCGCATGATGGCCGGCTTGACTTCGCCGCCCGTTCCTCCACGACCCGACACGCTGCCTCCGGCCATGACTCCCTTGCCCAACGAGCCTTCCACCCCCACCACCGTATGGCAGGCTACCGGCGGCCAGGGCAATTCCATGCAGTTTATGCCCATCCTGGTCGAAATCTTCAAGGACAGCAAGGCCATCTTCATCGATAACCCGGTCGAGGTATACGCCAAAGGCAGCGGCGGTGATCAGGTCTCCTTCGCCAAGCAGAGGGGGCTCGAGGACGCCATTCACAACATCGGCCGCGAGATTCACAGCCAGTACATCATCACCTATCACCCCAACAATCTCCAGGAAGGCGGCTTCCATCAAATTGAAGTCGACGTCAACCGCGCCGCCGTGAAAGTCCGAACGCGTCCGGGCTACTGGATGGCTTCAGTCAAATAGTTTTCGTCCTCGCGGCTCCGGCGCGCCGCGCCAATCGTTGAGAGATCCAAAAGGCACGCGCAGCGTACGGCAGATCACGTTCGACCAAATACCAAGTTGTCCGAACGAATCCGTTCGCGATTCGATGGCATCAATCCAAGCGAATGGAAGGAGCAGTTTTTCGGAATGCCGACAGATTTGCAGCCTGCCCCGAGCCAGACATTTCGTCTCGACGTCACCATCAACGATCTCTTGAAGCGCTCTGCGTCACCATCCCGACCCCTGGCCCGGCTGAGCGAAGCGAAGACTTTGCCCGAGCCTGTGTTCCCGCAATACCCAAAGCTGCTGGGAAGCGACAACTTCATACCGCACGATTTTCGCAAGCAGCGCCATTGGAGCATCCCCCACATCTACCGCCATATGCACGGTTGGATGTTCCCCTGGATGAAATCGCGCGTCCTGCCCGGCCATTTTCAGCCGATCATTGCCTATCTCTTCGTCGAGTGGAAGTGTAACCTCGATTGCCACTATTGCTGGGCCTTCAACAATAAGACGCCGGGCATGACCGAAGACACCGCGCGGCGAGCCATCGATTGGCTGCACGATACGCCGTGCCGCGTCCTTGCGCTTCAGGGCGGTGAACCTTTGCTGCGCCCGCAGTTCGCCCACAAAGTGGTCTACTACGCTTCCAAGAAAGGATTCTGGCCTTACGTCGCCACCAATGCGCGCCTGCTTCGCCCCGACGTCATCGACCGCCTCGCCGATGCCGGCATGGCCACCTTCAATTTCGCCGTCGATGTCGTCGACGAAAAGCCGGGTCTGCCCAAAGCGCTCGCCCCCATTCGACGTTATTTTGACTACCTGGTGAAAAAGCAGTATTCATACGGCTATACCGTCTTCTTGAATATCAACATCACGCGCCGCAACATGGACGACGTTGTCCGGTTGACCGAGATTGCACGCGAGCACGCACTCGCCACCGACTACCATGTCAACGAATCTCCCATGATGGAGCAGCCGCAATTCAAGCACGCCGATGAAAACGATACGTTCCTGCGTCCGGAAGATCTGCCCAAGCTCGACCATTTGATCGATTGGCTCCTCGAAAAGAAGCGGCAGGGCTACAAGATGTTGAACTCCGCCAAACGCATCGCTGAGATGAAGCAGTTCGCGCGCGGAAAGCTGCAGGAATGGAATTGCCGCGCCGGCCAGAACACGTTGATCATCCGTACCGACGGTTCGCTTGCGCCGTGCTTCCCCATGTACACCGCCAGTCACGACTGGGGCACGGTCGAGAACCCCAACTTCGACTCGCAGCAGTTACGCGAAATGAAGCAGTCCTGCCAGCCGCATTGCTTCTCCACGCTGAATCACATCGTCGGCTACTGCTACGATGATGCCCGCGTCATCCGCTGGCTGCTTCAGCAGGCCATGCGGGGCTTCCAGGGCGTGACGAACTTCGAGTGAGCAAGCGCTCACCAAGCCCCTTTTTGAGCCTGATTGAATCCTATCGTCTTCACGCGACGGCCTGCCTCCGCGCCGCCGCATGATCTTATCGGAACCTGGGATCCCTCGCCTTCTCCCCCAGTTTCTTCGGCGCCAGTAATTGGTAGCTTCCGCTCACCAGCTCCCGCACTTCTTCCCAGTCCACCTCGCCCACATCAAGCCGCAGCGCCACCCATCCTTTGGACGCGATGTACGCCGGCATGTAGAATCTCTTCGGATCCGCGGCCACCAGCCTCGCATTATCGCCGCGCAGCACCTTGCACGTGAATCCTACGATCCCGTCGCCGTGATGGTCGTAGAGAAAGTACACAAACACCTTCTTGCGGACCAAAAACGCCGCATGCGCCCCGTGCGTCCGCCGCGTCGTCTCCGGCAGCGCCAGACAGATCTTGGTCAACTTGGCTAAGCGCGCATCCTCCGCTTGCTTCTTGGCCATCTGATTCCCCCAACTTCAGCCTCTCAAGGTATCATGCAGAAATCGTTCAGGAGGCACGAACCATGCCGCATGGCATCCACCGCCGCAATTTTCTCGGCAGTCTGGCTTCGCTGTATCCCGTCTCTCAACTCCGCGCGCAGAGCAGCCAGCCGGTTGATACCCCCTTGGCGAACGCCATCGCCGAAGCCGCCAATGGCCTGGTTGCCGCACTGCGTCCCGAGCTGCGCAGCCGGCTCGAATTCAGCTTCGACGACCCCGAGCGCAAGGACTGGAGCAATGTTCCCGACTTCGTGCATCCGCGCAAGGGCGTCCGCATCGGGGATCTCAACACCGAGGAGCGCATCGCCGCGCACCGTCTGCTCCGCGCCATCTTTTCCGGCCAGGGTTACTACAAGGCCCTCGCTATCATGGAGCGCGACGAGTTCCTCGGCGAGCATTCGCCGCCCGGACAATTCGGCTCCGAGTTTTATTTCCTCGATGTTTTCGGCAAGCCCGCGAGCGACGACATCTGGGGCGTGCAGCTCGATGGCCACCATTGCGCCGTCAACGTCACCGTCATCGGCAACGCGGTGACCGTCACCCCGGCGTTCCTGGGCGCCGAGCCGGCCATCATTCCCTCGGGCCGCCACGCCGGCTGGCAGGTGCTCGGCGGAGAATCATCCAAAGCCTTCGCTCTGCGCAACGCGCTCACACCCGATGATGCTCGCCGCGCCGTGCTCGCCGAAGCTGTCCCCCATGACATCTTCACCGGACCCGGCCGCGAAGATGCCTTGAAAACCCCCGCCGGAATATCGGCACTCCACGGCCGCCAGCGCGACTTGCTCGAGTCGCTGGTCGAAGAGTACCTGGGCAACATCCCGCCCGAAGTTGCGCGCGATTACCGGAATGCCATCCAGAGCGCCGGATTCGACACGCTCCACTTCGCCTGGATGGGGCCTGTCGAGATGGGCAAGCCTGTATACTATCGGGTTCACGGCCCCACGCTGCTCATCGAATACGAAAACGCGCCGCCGCTCAACCCGGCCTCCGGTTCCGGGGCCAACCACATCCACTCGGTCCTGCGGGTTCCCGGCAATGACTTCGGCGAGGACTGGCTGCGCCGCCATCACCAGGAGCATCCGCATAGTTAAAGACATATGACCGGCCCTTCGCGCATCACCTCCGCAGACTGGCTCATGATCGCTCTCTACTTCGGCATCCTGCTCTGCGTCGCCTGGTGGGTGGTCCGCAAGGGCAAGGATTCCGCCGCCGATTACTTCCTCGCCGGCCGCAACCTCGGCTGGTGGATCATCGGCGCTTCCATCTTCGCCTCCAACATCGGCTCGGAGCACATCGTGGGGCTCGCCGGTTCCGGCGCCACCAGCGGCGTGGCCATGGCGCATTACGAGCTGCACGCCTGGTGCCTGCTGGTGCTCGCCTGGGTCTTCGTACCTTTTTATATGCGCTCCATGGTCTTCACCATGCCCGAATTTCTGGAGCGCCGCTTCAGCGCTAACTCTCGCTATATCCTCTCAGTCGTTTCCCTGATCACCTTCGTCATTTCGAAAATCGCCGTCGGTATTTTCGCGGGCGGAGTGGTGTTTGGTACGCTGTTCCCCGAGATGCGCCTCAACATCGGCGGAGTCTCGATCGACAGCTTCTGGATCGGTTCCGTGCTGGTCATCGTCCTCACCGGCTTGTACACCACGCTCGGTGGTATGCGCGCCGTCGCTTACAACGACGCCGTACAGGTGAGCGTGCTAATTTTCGGCTCTGCTCTGCTTACCGGTTATGGCCTAGTTCGCCTGGGTGGCTGGAGCGAACTGCGGCACTGGTGCGGCTCAGATATGTTCAACCTTTGGAAGCCGCTGATTCCAAAAGGGATTGAGGGAACCTGGGCGCCTGTCATCGAAACCGGCGCCGGCGGGCAGGTCATTCGCCAGGCCTGGTATTTCAACGGCAACTTCCCCTGGCTCGGCATGCTCTTTTGCGCCCCGATCATCGGATTGTGGTATTGGTGCACCGATCAATACATCGTGCAACGCGCGCTCGGCGCGCCGAATGAAACTGTGGCGCGCCGAGGCAGCATCTTCGCCGCGTTTTTGAAGCTATTCCCTGTCTACCTTTTTATTATTCCAGGGATGATCTGCTTTGCCTTGGCCAAGAGCGGGAAGGTTCCCGAGCTTGCCTCCATGATCGGCCCCGATGGCCAAGCCATACCGGCCGCCTCGAATGGTGCTTTCCCCATGATGGTGCAGTACTTACTGCCTCCCGGCATTCGCGGCATCGTGGTCGCCGGGCTGCTTTCCGCTTTGATGGGTTCACTCGCCGGCGTGTTTAACGCCTGTTCAACCCTGTTCACTGTGGACCTTTATGAGAAGTGGAAAAAAGGAGCCTCGCAGCACCAGATCGTTCGCATGGGCCGTATCGCTACGGTGATCATGGTGTTGATCGCGCTGGCCTGGATTCCGGTGATTAAGAACGCCAAAGGGCTGTATACGTATCTCCAATCGGTTCAAGGATATCTGGCGCCACCCATCTTCGTGGTTTTCTTCTTCGGCGTCTTCTTCAAACGTCTAA
>JASHOO010000655.1 GCA_030041035.1 Bryobacteraceae bacterium
TCTTTGATCCCCCGCCCCACCGACACAATGATCTCCGCCGCCGTCAGGTCCACCGCGCGCTGCGATTCCCGGAACAGCTCCAGCGGCTTGGTGCGGATCACCCCAGCCGCAAGCTCCGGCACAAATCTCTCCACCGCCGCCCTACCCGCCGCCACTTTATCCGCGCGATACGCCCCCGCCTGCACCGATGCGAAATAGGGCGGATCACCTGCGAACCGCACATCTACGTTCATCTTGCCTTGGAAAAGTTGTCGCACCAGCACCGGCTCGCCGCCCTCCACCCGGTGCGCCACTACGTCGCTCACCAGCACGCGTCCCAGCGCCGTGGCCAGCTTGGGTGCGAAATCACGCACTTGATACGTATGCGGCAACAGCACCACGCGCGGCTGCGCCGCCCCAATCAGCTCTCCGAGCGCCGCCGTGTACCCGTCCGCCGTATAGTTCGCCAGCAGCTCGTGCTCCACGG
Source organism: Bryobacteraceae bacterium (assembly GCA_030041035.1). Classification (GTDB taxonomy): domain Bacteria; phylum Acidobacteriota; class Terriglobia; order Bryobacterales; family Bryobacteraceae; genus QHXW01. The sequence continues at coordinate 467 of JASHOO010000655.1, forward strand.
CGTATACGCGCTCGAGCTGCTTCGCCGCAAGCTCCGCCGCCGGCGCCGAAACGTTATCGCCCACTACCGCCGCGCGCACCGGCAGCTCCATTTCCGCACCCAACTGCTGCGCTGCCGCCAGCGTCTCCCACGACATCCGGTGCCACGCGCCGGCCCGTTGTTCCAGAATCGCTAGAATGCTCATAGCACGCGCGCCTCGAATTTCAACTTCTCCACCAGCTTCGCCGCCGCCTCTTTCGGCGCGCCCTCCAGAATCTGCGTGTGCTTGCTCTTCTCCGGCAGATATATCCGCGCGAAGCGAATCGTCGCCTCCGGCGCCACGCCCAGCTCCGCCGCCGTCAGCCGCTTCACTTCTTTGGTCTTGGCCTTCTTGATTCCCATCAGCGTCGCGTAACGCAGCTTGTTGATGCCCGATTGAATCGTCAGCAGCGCCGGCAGCGGCATCTCCACGTGCTGAAACCAGCCGTCTTCCAGCTCGCGCTTCACCCGAATCCCGCCCTCCTGCTTCTCCACCTGCATGATAATCGTCGCGTGCGGCACTCCCAGAAGCTGCGCCAGAATCACACCCGTCTGCCCGTACCCCAAATCATCCGATTGCAACCCCGTCAGCACCAGGTCCGGCTTCTCCGCTGTGAGCGCCGCCGCCATCAGCCGCGCCAGCGCCAGCGGATCGTACGCCCCCAGATTTTCTTCCTCTATGTGCAGCGCCCGATCCGCGCCTTTCGCCAGCGCCTCGCGTATGGTTTGCGCAGCTCCCGCCGGCCCCGCGCATAGCGCCACCACTTCGCCGCCCTGCTTCTCCTTCAATTGCAGACCCTCTTCCAGCGCGTACGCGTCCGGCTCGTTGATTTCGTACGTCAAATCCGCGTCTTGAATCCAGGTGCCTGCCGCATTCACCCGCAGCACGGAATCGCGCGAGGGTACCTGCTTGATGCAAACCACAATCTTCATGGGAATCTACTCCGCGTAGCGTTTGAAAATGAGCGCGCCGTTGGTGCCGCCGAACCCGAACGAGTTGGAAAGCGCATGCTCAATTGCGAGCGGCCGCGCACGGTTCGGCACATAGTCCAGATCGCACTCCGGATCCGGCGCCTCGTGATTGGTCGTCGGCGGCGCGATCTGATCGCGAATCGCCAGCACCGTCAGTCCCGCTTCCAGGCCGCCCGCCCCGCCCAGCAGGTGACCCGTCATCGATTTCGTCGAGCTCACCGCGATCTGGTACGCCCGCTCGCCGAAGCACCGCTTGATGGCCAACGTCTCAATGCGGTCGCCCATCGGCGTCGACGTCCCATGCGCATTGATGTAATCGATTTGCACCGGCTCCAGGCCCGCGTCCCGCAGCGCATTGCGCATCACGCGATACGCGCCCTCCCCGTTTTCCGATGGCGCCGTCACGTGGAACGCATCCCCGCTCATCCCGTAACCCACCATCTCCGCCAGTATGCGCGCGCCCCGTCGCCGGGCCGAGTCCAGCTCTTCCAGAATCAGAATCCCCGCCCCTTCCCCCACCACGAACCCGTCCCGATCCTTGTCCCAGGGCCGCGAAGCGTGTTCCGGATCCTCATTGCGCGTCGAGAGCGCTCGCATCGCCGCAAACCCGCCGATCCCCATGGGCGAAATGCATGCCTCCGCGCCCCCGCAAATCATCGCGTCTGCGTCCCCGCGCTGGATGATCTTGAACGAATCCCCGATCGAGTGCGCACTCGTCGTGCACGCCGTAGCCGTCGCCGAGTTCGGTCCCTTCGCCCCCGTACGAATCGATACATATCCCGAAGCCAGGTTCACAATCGTCGCCGGAATGAAAAACGGAGAAATCCGCCGCGGCCCGTGTTCCAGCAGGATCTTGTGCTCGCGCTCGATCACTTCGAATCCCCCGATCCCGCTGCCGATGTACACCCCCACCTGCTCTTCGTTCTCCCCATCCACCTTCAGCCCCGAGCTCCCCAGCGCACATTCCGACGCCACAATGGCGAACTGAATGAACCGCCCCATCTTCTTGACTTCTTTTTTCTCGATGTATTTGTACGGGTCGAAGCCCTTCACCTCGCCCGCAATCCGGCATGCAAAATCGGTGGCGTCAAACTCGCTGATCGGCCCGATGCCGCTCTTGCCCTGAAGCACTGCCTGCCACGTCAACTCCGCCCCGATCCCCAGCGGAGACACCAAACCCACACCCGTTACTACGACTCTGCGCGACAAAACATGCTCCTGGTGAACTGTGGGGCTACTTCTTGGACGTTCGCGCCTCGATGTAATCGATGGCTTCCTTCACCGTCGTGATTTTTTCGGCGTCCTCGTCGGGAATCTCGATTTCAAACGCCTCTTCGAAGGCCATGACCAGCTCGACGATGTCGAGCGAGACGGCGCCCAGATCTTCCACAAAAGAAGCGGAGTTATCCACCTGGCTCTCATCCACGCCCAACTGCTCGACAATAATCTGCTTGACCTTCTGCTCAACGGCCATGATTCCTCCTGAATGTGGCGAATCCTTGATTCTAGCGATGCTGGAAGGTTCCCGCAAGTCGCGGAAAAAACAGCCCTATCCCGGCCGGGCAGGCCTTCCCGCCTGCCATCTCCGCTATTCTACTCGCTCCGCAACGCCCGCATCGGATCCACCCGCGCCGCCCGCCGCGCCGGAATCCACGCCGCCATCCCCGCTACCCCTACCATCAAAATTCCCGCCGCCACAAAACTCACCGGATCATTCGGCTTGACGCCATACAGCGATGCCTGCACATACCGCGTCAGCCCCAGCGCCGCCGGAAGCCCGACAAC
>JASHOO010000656.1 GCA_030041035.1 Bryobacteraceae bacterium
GTCTGGGTGGCGACTTCCTGCCGGAAACTCGCGCGGAAGATTCGCAAGAGATTGAGAAACGGTTGGCCGAATGGCGGCAAAACTGTGCTCAGGGCGACGGGAAGGTTTTTGCCAAACGCCTCCAGTGGGACGGGCTGGACGAGAGTGACGCTCGGCACCTGCTGGGGCGAGTCCGGCGCGCAAATCCGGTTGGAGAGGTGCCGTCCTGGGCGCGGGTGCTGGCTTGTATGATCGCGTCCTCCCGGGAGCCCTGGGACGAAACAGCGCTGAGGAATGACTTGGTTTCCATTCGGGGAGCGGGGCCCGTCGCCTTTGAAGAGTTTCTTTATCCTTTCCTAAGGCTCGCGCGAGAGACACTTCAGAACGAGGCTGGGGCTGCCTATTCCTTGTTGGCGGGGGCGGCCCATCGGCAATGGGAGCGGTCTCTGCTGGTTTCCTGGGAGAAAATCGCCGCAGAGACTCTAGATCTTGAATTCACGGGCTCCCGCACCGCACACCAGATTTCCCCCACCGTGGCTCCATCCGGAATGGGACCGCGTCCAGGTACTGACTCACGGCAACTCTACGAAACCTTCGTGCGCTCCCTGCAAGGAGAGCGACTACTCCGCCTCTTTCTGGAATATCCGGTACTGGCAAGGTATCTGGCTGTCAGGCTCTCTCAATGGGTGGATGCGGCTCGGGAGTTTCTATTTCGTCTGGAAGCGGACCAGGCGGAACTCGAAATTCGCTTCAACCAAGGCCACTCATTGGGACCCGTCATCAGGCTGGATCCCGGCTTGTCGGACCGGCACCAGGGAGGACGCACGGCGTTGCGAGTGCACTTCGCCGCCGGCATCAGGCTGATCTACAAACCCAAGATGCTCACGGCGGAGGCCGCCTACTGGGACTTGCTCGGTTGGATGAACCGTAACGCCGGCCTGCCACCGTTCCGGACACTCCAGGTGTTGGTTTGCGCCGGCTACGGCTGGGTGGAGGAAATCGAACCTTGCCCCAGCCAACATCAGCGGGAGGTCGACGGGTTCTATTACCGCGCGGGGATGCTCCTGTGCCTGATTTATGTTCTCGGCGGAACCGACTGCCACAACGAGAACCTGATCGCTGCGGGCGAACATCCGGTGCTCATTGATCATGAAACCCTGCTCCAGCCGCGGATCCGGTATTTCGTATCGCCGGCAGAGGAGGAACCGTTCACTCTTGCTGGCCAGAATTTCTACGAGAACTCGGTGTTCCGCACCGGCTTGCTCCCACAACGGCAGATCCGGCCCTCGGGTGAGAGCTACGATATCAGCGGTCTGGGTGGAACTGAGGCTCAACTGACACACCGGCGGAGGAAAAACTGGGAGAACATTAACACCGACGCCATGCGACTTAGAACGGAACAGATTGCGATGCGGCCGGGCCACAATATTGTGAGCTTGGATGGCGAGAAGGTGCAGGCGGCCTTATATGTCGACCAGATGGCCGCCGGGTTCGAGCAGTTGTATCGTTTTCTCCGGGCGCGTGGGCCTGAATTGTTGGGTTCCCGGCGTCCCTTCCGCGACTGGTCGGACCTGCGCTTCGTGTTCAGGGACACGGCGATATACGGCTCCATGCTCAAGCGGCTATTTTCTCCCCGCTGCCTCCGCAATGGCATGGACGCGAGCATCGAGCTGGAGCTGTTCACCCGCGCCCTGCTCGCTGCCGAAGACCGCCCTATTGGTTGGCCAATCCTGGCAGATGAGCGAAGGAGCCTCCTGCAATTGGACATCCCAATATTCCATTACGAGGCGGAAAGCGACGGTCTGTTTCTCGAACACGGTGACTCGATCCCACAGTTCTTTCGGGCATCTGGGCTTTCTCAGCTCCAAAGACGTTTTGGGACTATGGGCGAAGATGATTTGGTGCATCAATTGGGTCTCCTGCGCGCTTCGTTCGAGCTGCAAGGAGGCGAGCCGGAGATGGTGGACAACACAACGTCGGCGGCTTCCGATGTTGCGGAGGAAGACGAAGCGGGCCCGAATGATTTCCTGGCAGAAGCGCTCCGCATCGCGTATCAAATTCGCGGCGCAGCCCTCTCATACAAGGAGAGGGCTAGTTGGGTCACTGTTGCCTATTACCCCACAGCCCAGCGCTGGCAGTTGGAGCCGATGACCCCGAGCTTTTACGAAGGCCTTGGCGGTGTGGCGCTGTTCCTGGCAGCGGTGCAAAAGCTTGTAGACGAACCGGATTTGACCGCCTTGGCGCACTCCGCCCTGAAAACCGTTGTCCTGGGAGCGGGGCGGCCAGAGTATACGCCGGTGCTCTTCCGGCAGGGCATCGGCGCCGGAGTGGGCCAATCGTCTATCATCTATGCTCTCGTCCGCGCGAGCGAGTTCCTCGGAGAAGAGGAATGGCTCCAGCATGCCCGGCGTTTTGCCGAAATGCTTGATGCCGAGCACATTTCGTCGGACCGCCATTTCGATCTGCTGCGTGGCTCGGCGGGGGCGGCGCTGGCCCTGCTGGCACTCTATCGGGCGACACGGTTTCCGGAGGCTCTCGATAAAGCGGTCCTGTGTGGGAAGCATCTCTTACAGCATCGGACGGCTAGCCGGCAGGGGCCGAGGGCCTGGAAAACATTAGCGGAAGAGATACTGACCGGGTTTTCGCATGGCGCCGCCGGCATCGCTTATGCGCTGCTCAAGCTCTATGAAACCACCGGTGAAAGTTCTTTTCGAGAAGCAGCGTTGGAGGCCGAGGCTTATGAAACCAACGTCTTTCTACCAGATGTTTCCAACTGGCCCGACTTCCGCCGTGCACCTACCGAGCACGGTTATGGCTCTGTGACGAGTTGGTGCCACGGGGCTCCGGGGATTGCGTTGAGCCGCTTGGCTGCGCTTCCGATTCTCGATACTCCGCAGGTTCGTCAGGATATTTCCCACGGGTTGCGATCCACCTGGCTAGCGGGAACTCAGCAGAGGGACACTGCATGCTGCGGTGCGATGGGGCGGGTC
>JASHOO010000657.1 GCA_030041035.1 Bryobacteraceae bacterium
GGTGCGTCCGCTCTTTCCAACAGCCCTCTCTGGAAATCTGGTTGAGGGAGGAATTGGACAGAAGTCCGCAAGTGGCCAACCGCGTGTGAAGGTTTCCGGCTCAGTTTAGGCGATCAACGCGCTCTTTTCCATTTTGCGCTCAGGCGCGGGCTTCCCAATTCGAACCATTCCTTCCAGAACCGGCGTAACTGGCGAGGATTGCGGAAAGAGCCGTAGAGCAAAGCGAAAGCGTACTTGAGCAAGGAAGGCGGCACCGGGTCGAAGAAGCCGTCCCTCGGGTCCACCAGCGCGCTACAGTAACCGTAAACGTGAGCAAACGGCGCGTACCCGTAGTAGTGTTTGAGCAGGTCCACAGACGCTTTGAAAACCGCGGCCCGTTGACGCAAGGTTTTCGCGCCGCGATGCATTCGCGACGTGGCGAGATACTGGTCCACCTTCAGCAGCGTGTGCCGCCGCTTGGCCAGGCGAATCCACAGGTCGTAGTCCAGGCCGCAGTGGAGATCGACATCCATCATGCCCGCGTCGACGAATGCCTCGCGCCGCAAAAATGCCGCGGGCTGGCAGATGAAGCACTCAGTCTTTAGCAGATCAGGGTCGAAGTCCCGCGTGGGGTAACGGCCTAGATTCGCGCCATTCTCAGCTACCAGATAGCCCTCCCCATAAATGCCGGCAAGACCTGGATTCGCCAACAGATGGCGGACTGCGGTCGAGACCGCACCCGGCAAGTAGGTATCATCGGCGCAGAGAAATCCAAAAATGCTGCCGCGCGACAAGCGGAAGCCTTTGTTAATGGCGTCGGTCTGGCCGCGATCCGGCTCGGACACGTAGCGCAAGCGGCTCGCAGATCTACGAAGAATATCCAGCGTTCCGTCCGTCGAGCCGCCATCCACAACAATATATTCGATGTGTGGGTAATCCTGGCTGAGGACGCTTTGGATGGTCTCTTCAATGAAGCCACCCATATTGAACGAAGGCGTGACAATGCTGACCAGAGGACCGTCCCCGTTCTCAGCGGTTCGGGCGGCGTCTTCAGCTTCCGGCGGCATTATGACTGGCCGCACGGAGCCGCGATTGGGGTTCTTGGGCAGGGCACCGGTATTTCTTTAACGGAGGATTATAGGCTATCACGCCCTTCTTTAGGCCAGAAAACGGAACCCGAATATCAGGAGATCATCGCCTGGGCACTCAGGGAAACCGGCTCGACACGCGTACAGAACTTTGTCCTATATTCCTCGTACAGAAGCTGATCGTAGTGGTTGTACCGGCTGATGACCGCACGCTCTTCGCTTGATATGTCATTTCCTTCAGGCGTCGCATCATTTCGGTTGCTCGCGGTGAGCGGAAATCGCACCAGATGATATCGCTCACAAATCCTCACGATCGAAATGTCGAACATCTCGGTAATTCCAACCAGCGCAAACCTCGCCAGATTCGCTCGCGCCGCGCTCAGCATCTCGTCACCGGTCTGAAATTCGGCGCCGTAGACGGCATTCGACAGCAAGCTCGTGTAACAGTTGTGCGTCAGTCCGTAACCGCGCTCCACAAACTCCGTGAGCGACAAGCTGCACGCCGCCGCGTGAGCCGAATTTGTTGAATTTTCCCGACAGTGGTAGTAGTCCGATACGGTTCGCGAGATCGGATCCCGCAGCAGCGTTACATACTCGGACGGCCCAGGGAAATGCCGTTCCAATCCGAAAGGCATGTGCCCCGCCAGCAATCGGATGCGACCGCGCTTCGCTTCGGACCATGCGAGGGGGTCATGGGAGTCGTCGACCGGCTTCAGGTCCTTGCCGCAATTGACGTGACACCATCGCGACTGCCGGAAGTTTGGAAACAGAACATCTTTAACCAGTGCCGTACCACCCGTCCTGGGTAAATGGAAGAAGACAATTCGCGGCCGGCGATTGCCCCCGCGAGAAGGTAGAGAAAGAATGTCTTTCAGCATGGCAACTGAATCGGCTTCGGAAGGTTCTGCGACTTTCCAAGCCCCGGTTTTGCTCCCCGCGATCAAAATATCTGGCGGAAACCATCCTCCATCGCGATTGCCCGGCTCCCGTTTGTGGTATGGCGTTAAAGCCCGTTACAAAGTTTCCAAATGCCTTATTGAATTGTCATAATTGTGACACCTGGGGCCAGACGTTTCTACCGTACTCCGTCACGGCAATCCGAATCAAGCCCCTTGCCGCTGCCTCCAGGCGCTTTCTGCGAAGCTAGAAGTAACCATGAAAGCTCTCGTCAAGAAGCTCGCGGAGCCCGGCCTGTGGCTGGAGGACGTTCCCGAACCCAAAATCGGCATCAACGACATTCTGATCCACGTGAAGCGCGCGTCCATCTGCGGCACCGACGTCCATATCTATAACTGGGACGAGTGGGCGAAACAGACGATCCCCGTCCCCATGGTCATCGGCCACGAGTTTGTCGGCGAAATCGCCCAGGTGGGCTCCAATGTTCCGGACTTTTTCCCCGGCCAGATCGTCAGCGGGGAAGGCCACGTCGTCTGTGGTCATTGCCGCAACTGCCTCGCGGGCCGTCGCCACCTCTGCGCGCGCACCAGCGGCGTGGGCGTAAATCGTCCGGGTGCCTTCGCCGAATACATCGCCGTGCCCATGAGCAACGTCTGGGTGCATTCGCCGCACGTCGATCTCGAAATCGCGAGCATTTTCGATCCCTTCGGCAACGCGGTGCACACCGCTCTTTCGTTCCCCGTGCTGGGTGAGGACGTCCTCATCACCGGCGCCGGCCCCATCGGCCTGATGGCCGCGGCTGTCGCGCGACACGCAGGCGCGCGCTTCGTCGTCATTACCGACGTCAATCCCTACCGCCTGGAGCTGGCCTGCAAAATCGGCGTCACCCGCGCCGTCGACGTGCGTACCACCACACTCGCCGGCGTGCAGAACGATCTCGGCATGAAAGAGGGATTCGACGTCGGCCTCGAGATGTCCGGCAACGCCGCCGCGCTGCGCGACATGATCGCCAATATGAGCCACGGCGGCAGAATCGCCATGCTCGGCATCCCTTCCCAACCCATGTCGATGG
>JASHOO010000658.1 GCA_030041035.1 Bryobacteraceae bacterium
GTATTTATCAAGTGTTCGTCAATCGACTATTCGTGGCTTTTACGATACACTGAAGCATCGCTGGGAGCGTACGAATGGACCCCAAATTCAAGGAAATCATCGACGGCCTCCCGGATAAGCCGCCGCGCTCGCGCCTGGAGCCTTACTACGAACTCGTAAAGGAACTCCGCTGTCGTGGCCGGACGTACCGCGATATCGCTCAAGTCCTTGCGGAGAAGTGTCAGCTTCAGGTGACGGCGAGCGGGATTCACGCTTTCGTACGGAAAAAATCCGGCGGTAGAAGGAGGCCGGGTGGTCGAAGCAACTGGCGGAGGGACGAACGGCGGGTCGTGTCCGCAACTGCGCCGATAAATACGGCCACGCCAACTGCCCCTTCCGCGCCTTCCCCTGGTGACGAGATCGCACGGAAAATAGCGGCTGTGAAAGCTCGGAAGCCAGATGCGAAGCCGACATCTGAACGATTTCACTTCGACGTGAATGAACCTCTTCGGCTTAAGAAAGCCGGCAAAAGGAAGTCAGAGTAGGTTTTCAAGATGGCGCCGAGAATATCCTTCGACCTGGTTGCAACGCATTTCACGCCAGGGTAATCAGGCGTACAATGTGTCTTGCATTTCCGCTTCTGTCCGCTTCGATTCTCGTTCGTTGCACGGGAATCGATCCACTTTCCGCCCGGGAAGTCGGCCAATATTTTGCGCGGGGCCTTTGGCACAATCTTCCGGCGGCTCGCTTGTGTGCCGCACTGTCAAGGTGCGCGGACATGTGAGCTGCGCGGCTCTTGTCCATATGCGCTGATGTTCGAGCCGTCTGCACTCGGCAGAGGTCCAAGCGGCCTAGCTGATCTGCCGCGGCCATTCGTTTTCCGCGCGTCGCACCGTGACGGTTCAACCGTGAATCGTGGCGCCGAATTCTCCTTCGATCTGAATTTATTCGACATGCGCAACCCGGCCGTCCCGTATTTGGTCCTCGCCTTCGCGCAGCTGGCTCGAGAGGGTCTCGGACCGCGGCGCGGCCGGGCGGATCTGATTTCGGTATGGCGCTTGAACGGGGACGGTGAGAATGCTGTCCAGGTTTTCAATGGCAACGCGTTACTAGAATGCGGGGACCTGGCGATGCAGGTGGATCTCGATGGACCCGCAGAGCCAGTCGATCATGTGTGCGTACGCTTCGTGACGCCGACCGAACTGAAGGCCGGAAACGAAATACTGGAACGGCCGGAGTTCGCGATGCTTGCTTCGCGAATTCGCGACCGTGTGAGCACTTTGCGGAGCCTGTACGACAGCGGCCCGCTGGAAATAGATTTTCGGGCGTTCGGCGAGCGCGCGTCGCGCGTCCGGATGACCAATTGCAGCATTCACCGCGTGGAAGCGATGCGCCAGAGTACCCGGACGGGCCAGGTGCACTCGATCGGTGGCTTCATTGGTGAAGCGGAATATGAAGGCGAGTTGGCGGAGTTCGTACCGTATTTGCGGGTGGCCAAATGGACAGGGGTGGGGCGGCAGACGGTGTGGGGAAAGGGGGAGGTGGAGATCAGGTTGACACCTGATTATTGCCCCCAAAGGAGGGGGCTGAATGCTGATGAGCGCGCTTGCGGGACCTCGAACTGATCAGTACGAGGATTTCTTCGCAACTCTCTCGGTCGAGGGGTTCCGCCCATACGAATACCAAACCAAGGTTGCGGAGGCATTGTGGCACCGCGAAAATGTAGTCCTGCGCGCGCCAACCGGCGCCGGAAAGACCGTCGCAGCACTGGCACCGTTTCTCTTTTCGTCACGAGCGATCGGCGTTGCGCGGGTCATATATGCTTTGCCATTACGTTCTCTCGCCCAGGGTATCTACGAGGAGGCGGTGCAGTTGTGCCGCCGTCTTGGCAATGACCTGCAAGTAAAGTTACAGACGGGTGAGCAGCCCGACGATCCATTCTTTGCGCTCGGCGATATCATCGTCACAACGTACGACCAGGTATTGAGCGGCCTCCTGTGTGGGCCGTACGGGCTTCCGGATAAGCTCAGAAACATCAACGGAGCGATCGCGGCCGGGAATCTAATCATTTTTGATGAATTTCATCTCATGGAGACAAACCGGGCATTCCTGACGGCAGCAGCCTGCATGCGGATGTTTGGAAGGGCCACCCGCTCCGTTTGGATGACCGCAACCGCGACCAATCCGCTCTCGGATCTTCTCAATCGGGAGTTGTCAGCGGTTACCATTGAGCTTTCCAATGCCGAGCTGTCGGCTTTGCCGAGCGTAGCTATGGTATCGAGGACGATTCAAAGGGAAGGGGGCCCACTTTCCGCTGCGGCGATTCTGGCTCACCATGACTCACGTTCAATTGTCATAGTCAACAGGGTAAAGCGGGCACAGGAAGTAGGTCGCCAGGTCGCAGAATTGGCGCGCCAGCGAGGCTTTACCTTACCAGTCGAGGTGCTGCATGCACGTTTCTTTGGCCCAGACCGAAAAATCAAACAGGAGAACCTGAAGGCTCGATTCGGGCCGAAATCGCAGAACCCGGCTATTCTGATTACAACCCAAGTCGTCGAGGCTGGCATTAACATCAGTTGCGAGCACCTCCACACTGAAATTTGTCCGATGAATGCTCTGGTACAGCGCGGAGGGCGATGCGCGCGATTTCCAGGTGAAACCGGCACCATTCACGTATACAATCTTGATCCGAGTGCTTCTTTGCCCTATGATCGTGCCGCATTAGTTGCTGCGTGGGCATTGCTGCCCGCTGAGCCCGCCGATCTCAATCCAACTACGGCTGCCGAATGGGTCGAGACATTACACCGTCCTGAAGATGAAGTCACGCTTCAGCGATTCAAGCCGAACGCACGACGTCAGGAATGCGAGGACCGCATATGGAATAATATCGTCGGTCAAAGTCAAGGCGGTGTTGCGGATCTCATCCGCGAGCATAGTGATTCTATCCGAGTGGCCGTTTGCGATGACCCGCGAGGACGCACGCCGGGAGAGATGGAAGGTGTTTCTGTTTACCGCAACCAGTTGCGTCGCCTGACAGAAGTCGTGCCAATTTGGGTTTTCGACGCCGATCAAGAGTGGATCGAGACGAGCGATCCTGCTGCCGTCGATCGTTCATATGCTGTTGCCGTCCGACGCTCATGGGCACGTTACACGAAGGAATACGGGTTGGAATTGGGTTTCGCGGGGGATTGCCAGAGTCCAGCTAGGCAATTGCCCACTCGGCCCGGATACAAGCCCCTGAAGCGCGAGGAGTGGGTCCATCACACGACATGCGTCATGGCGGAAGCGCAAACGAGGCTAACGACGGAAGCCCCACTCGATAGCATCCTGGCCGCGAGCCTTGGCGCGTGCTTGACCAAATTAGTTGATTGGTCGGCAGCACTGCATGATCTCGGTAAACTGCAAGAGCAATGGCAGGCATGGGCAGAGGCAACACAGCGGGCGCGTGATCCCCTATATCGCCACTCGGAACTCCTGGCCCATACGGACTTCGACTCCTCCAATGCTAACGACCGAGCTTTAGCTCGCACGATCCGACCGACGCGGCCTCACCATTCTGCTGCCAGTGCCTATTACGGTTTTCGGCTTCTCGAGCACGCCGAACCAGACTTGTCTCTCATTGCTAGAGCTGCTTGCGTATTCGCTGTTCTCGGACACCACGGCGGATGGGCTGAGGATAACATCCTCCAGTTGCATCCTCGATGGGAACAGGACTTCGAAAATGTTCAGCCCCGCATTAAACAAGTGATGCTCCAAACGCC
>JASHOO010000006.1 GCA_030041035.1 Bryobacteraceae bacterium
AATGGTACTACAAGAAAGGCGCCAACGCCAGCACAATTTACGAAAGCGAAAATAGATGGCTTCTGCAGCAGCCTACGGCCGCGGATTTTCTCTGAATGATCCCACCGCTTTACCGGGCTCTGCGTTTTTAAAGTGCCGAAACCGCTGGGCGCCGGGCGGAATCAATGCCGGGGCGGGGAGTTCTGAACCGCCGCGCGAATCTGCGCCAATGTGCGAGCCACCTCCGGGTTTTTGCCGCCATCCAGGTAAACCGCTTTCTCCGCCTCCGCGCTTGCGCTGTTCAGTTGTCCGCCGGTCCATAGCACCTCCGCAAGCAACCAGTGCGGTTTGTAACTGTTAGGAGCGCACTCGATCGCCGCGCGCAGGCTCTGTTCCGTGCGTGGAAAGTCGTTCTGGCGACCGTAAAACACCGCGAGATTCAGCCATGCATTCTCGCGCTCTTCGTCGTTCCCGGCTGCGCGTTGCGCCGATTCGAGCGCCTGCTGCAACGCCGCAGCGCCGTCGGCTGCGTTCGACACATAGCGGGCCGCCCGCGCCATGGCGCCCGAATACCACAAATCGGTTCGCATGCCCGGAGGCCGCCACCGCTCCACTTGCTGATAAGCGGCAATGCTTTCGCGAATCCTCCCACCCTCACTCAAACGCTCTACCCGCTTCAGTTCTGCGTCCGCATATAGAAGAGTCGCCGCAAAAGGAAGAAGCACCAAAGAGGCCACTACAGCGGCGATCCACCTCCCGGCGACATGTCCCTTGCGCGGCAAACGTTCTGTACCCGGGGCTTCCGCTACCAGCAGCGCAATGGTGATGTAGAAAAACGCAGCCGTCGGCGCCATGAAAGCGGTGAACTGTTGGCTCACCACCAAAGCTGTCAGGGCCGCACCCAGCGCTTTGGCTACGTTGCTATCGCGCGCTCTCCACGCCGCGTAAAATCCCAACGCCGTAACCGCGATGAAGATCCCCGCGCCGGGCAACCCTTCGTCCGCCAGCGCATCAAGAAGGATGTTGTGAGGAGACTCCTGATAGAAGGCGGGATACGCCCGCGCCAGTTCCGCCGACTGGTATCGCGGAAACCAAATCGAGAAGGTCTCCGGTCCGAACCCGACCAACCAGCGTGCTGCCGCCATTCGAATCGTGTCGCGCCACAAGAGCGGACGCGCACCGCCGGCCTGATCCCCCATCGACCATAGCGTACGGTTCCGCAGTGCCTGGCCCGCTGGAGAGAAGTAAAAGCCGGCCAGTAGAACAACCGCACCCACCCCGGCCGCCACTTCCCTCATGCGGAACCGCGGCCGCAGCCACACCGCCAGCATCACCACCCCGCAAATCAGCCCCAGTACGGCGGCGCGTGTGCCAGTGAGACCCAACGCCGCCGTCGCTGCGAGTCCCCCTCCTACACCAACGAGTCTCCACATCCGGGATTCATCGGCAAGCGCCAGTGCCACCCCCGCGAAAATCACCGAGAGCAGATACGTCGCAAAATAGCTGGCATAACCCAGCGTCCCCGGCGGCCGCACAATGGTCAACGGAGGCGCGCCGATATGGTAGGCGCCCGGATTGATCAGCGGGTCCCAGCCGAAGTATTGCAGAATCCCGTAAACCGCTGCCGGAATCCCCGCAGCCACGATCGCGCGCAGCAGGCGCCGTACGCGATCCGGCCGGCCGGCCGCGTGCTGCGCCACAATCCAAACCAGCAGCAACACCGCTGCATGCGTGATCAGTCCGTACCGCCGCCAACCGCTTCCCCCTAGCGAGAGCGCCGGGTCCTTAGACAGCGCTGTCGAAACCGCAAGCCACAGGCCCTCGGCTGCCAGCAGGATTCCAAATGCCCGCAGCATGGGCGATCGCACGGGCGCCTCGCCCGCCATCAGCAGCACTGCCACCGCGGTTCCCGCTACCAGCACAAAGATTTTCGGTGTGACGTCGTAATACAGCAACCAGTGCGGCGCCAGAATTAACGGGAGTAACGTTACTATGGCCCACAGGCATAACGCCATATCGGCTACACTATCCCACAAGCGGACGCGATGCCGGAATCGTTCGAAATGTTTCGTTATTTCGATCACTTGCGCGCGCGCTGGCGCGTGATCGCCGCGGCATGCGGTGCCGCCGTGGGCCTCGCCTTCCTCGTGGGCCTGCTGATGCCGTCTGAATACACTGCCACCGCCCGCGTCATGATCGAACCGCCTGCGGGCACCGATCCCCGTGTCCTCATGGCCGTCAGCCCCATCTATATCGAATCGCTGAAGTCTTATGAATTGCTGGCCTCCGGCGACCGCCTCTTTCTCGACGCTCTCGATCACTTCAAGCTGCCGCATTCCGGATCGGTCGAGCAGTTAAAAAACTCGGTTTTGAAGGTTGCCATCCCGCGTAACACGAAGGTGCTCGAAATCTCTGCTACGCTGCGCGACCCCGGGCAGGCCCAGGCCCTGGCCCTCTTCATCGCCCAGCAGACCGTCACCCTCACTCGCGAGGTCTCCATGCGCACCGAAAACGATCTGCTCGCCAATGCCCGGAGGCAATGGGAGGACGCACGCGCGCGTGTCGAGCGCGCGGAGCGAGCCTGGGCGCAGATCGCCGGCGAACCCGCCAGCGCAGCGCCGGACCATATGGCCAAAGTCGATGCCGTCCAGGCCGAACGCGAAGCCGCTCGCGACTCCTTGACTGCCGCCGAAAAGCACCTCGAAGAGGAGCAATCCATGACCGGCGACCGCGGCGACCGCCTCAGCGTCATCGACCCCGGCGTTGTGCCCGCCCGCCCTTCACGCCCCAACATTCCACTGATGCTGCTGGCGGCGATTCTGGTTGCCCTGGCCGGCTCGCTGCTCTATGTGACCTTCGAATTCAATTATCGCCTGGAACGATCTGCGGTGCCGCGGCCGGTCGCGCCGCTCGCCCGCGTCAAATCTCTCAATGATTGACGCGCGAGCCGCATTTCCGCCGCGCTGGATTTTCATCTCCTTAACCATCGGCGCCTATGCCGCACTGGTAGCCGCGGCTCCTTCATTCGCCTCAACTGCCCTGCTGGCCGCACCCCTCGTGCTCGCCGCCTTGCTGTGGTGGACGCTCGCCCAACCCCATCGCTGGGTCGGCGCTTTCATCGCCGCTGCGATTCTGTTGCCTCCGCTTCCCATTCCACTCGGCGATTCCGGCCCGCACCCCTCGCTGCTGTTCGCCGCTTTGGGGCTTCTCGCCGGCGCCCTGTACCTTCGTCAATGGCGCATCACCGCCGGGCCGCTCGAGCGTGCCCTCGTTTGTCTGTTTTTGATCCTGATGGCCAGCGCCGGCGTTGCCGCTCTCTATTCCGGCGCCGTGCTCGCCACCGAGAGTCTGGCGCGCGTCCTGTTATTCGGAATCGGTATTTATTTGTTCTTCTTCACCGCGTATGTGCGGTCCGATCGCGCCCCGCCGCTGGTACAGCCGCTGTTCTGGGCGGCCATGGCCTCCGCCGCTATCGCTTGCGTGGATTTCTACTACCAGCTTCCCGCGCCTGCCGGCTACAGCCCACAATTCGTCTGGCTTGAAACCGGCATGTATCGCCGCGCTCAGGGTATCTTCTACGAAGCCAGCACTCTTGGCAACTTCTGCGCGTTCTTTTTGGTCATGATCGCCGTGGCCTTCACCCGCGCGCGCCGGCACAGTTTCGTGTCGCGCCCTGTTCTACTCGCCGGCGGCGTGCTTTTCTCCGCGGCTTTGCTTTTTTCCTATTCGCGTTCGTCCGTCGTCAATCTGCTGGTAGCGCTGGCGGCGCTCGTCTGGATCGATCGCGGGCGCATTCACTGGCGGAGAGCAGTCCCGTTGCTGGCCATTTCTGTCGCGGCAGGCGCAGCCGCTTCCTACTACTTTCTTCCACAGCTCGCTGAAACCGCCTGGATACGGCTCTCCGGCTCCGTGCGCTACCTCTCTGAATATGGCGAAGCCATCTTCTCCGGCCGCTTTGAAAGTTGGCGTGTCCTGTTGCAATTTCTCACTGCGCATCCCTGGCACGCCGTCTTCGGCATTGGTTACAAAACCTTGCCGTACTCCGACTACATCGGCCAGAGCGTGATCGGCGACAACATGTATCTCAGTATGCTGATTGAGACCGGCGTCGTCGGCCTCGCCGCTCTCCTGTGGCTCCACTTCACGATCCTGCGCACCGCCCGCCGCGCCGCCCGCCACACCAGTCCTACGCCTTCGTTCCTTGGAACCTGGATGTTTTGCTTCTGGAGCGGCCAGATCGTTCAAATGTTCTCCGCCGACCTGCTGACCTACTGGCGCGTCCTGCCCGTCTACTTCCTCGTGCTCGCCTGGGCGGTGCGCGAGAGCAGCCCGGCCCCCGCGCAGTGAACGTCCTTTTCCTCGAACAATACAGCGACCTAGGCGGCGCGCAACAATGTCTGCTCGATCTCATCCCCGCCGTGCAAGCAGCCGGATGGAACGTCACCTGCGCCGTCCCCGGCAGCGGGCGCTTGGTTGAAAAGCTGCGCCATCTCGGCGTCACAGTCCACTCGCTTCCCGTGATACCGCTGGCCGCCGGCCCCAAACCGCCGCGTGATTTTGTTCGCTTCGCCTTCGGCCTGCCCCCGCTCGCGCGCCGCATCTCCCATCTCGCCCATCACACAGGCGCTCATCTCCTCTACGTAAACGGCCCGCGCCTGCTGCCCGCTGCCGCCTGGGTCGCACGCCGTACCGGATGTCCGCTCCTGTTCCACTGCCACAACCATCTCCCCCAGCGTTCCGCGGCTGTGCTCGCAGGCCGCTCCCTCCAGTTCGCTAATGCCCGCGTAATTGCCTGTTGCCAGCACGTGGCACGCCCCCTGTGGCCCTATGTCGATCCC
Organism: Bryobacteraceae bacterium; assembly: GCA_030041035.1. Taxonomy (GTDB): domain Bacteria; phylum Acidobacteriota; class Terriglobia; order Bryobacterales; family Bryobacteraceae; genus QHXW01. The sequence continues at coordinate 4,818 of JASHOO010000006.1, forward strand.
GGCCGGCTGCGCGTGATCTACAACGGCGTGACCGCGTCGGATGAGACCCGCGCGCCCTCCTCCACCGCTCCTTGCATCGCTGTGATCGGCCGCGTCTCCCCTGAAAAGGGCCAACTGGAATTCGTGCGCGCCGTGCGCCTCGTCACCCGGACACATCCAACCGCCAGGTTTCTCGTCTGCGGAGCACCCCTTTTTGGAGACCCCGCGGCCTCGCGATATTTCGATCAGGTTCGCAATGCGGCCGAAGGGCTGCCGGTCGAATTTTCCGGCTGGCTGGAAAATATCAATCCCGTCCTCGCCGGCCTCGATCTCCTGGTGGTCCCGTCCCTGCGCGAGCCCGGCGCGCCGCGCATCGTTCTCGAAGCCTATGCGTCCCGCGTGCCCGTCGTGGCTTTCGTCTCCGGCGGCATCCCGGAGATCCTTCACGATGGCGAAACCGGCTTCCTCGTCGAGCCGCCCACTCCCGATGCGCTGGCCGTGAAGTTGACCCACCTCCTCGACGCCCCCGAGCAGCTCCACAACATTGCCGCGACCGCCCACGCCGTCTGGAAAGAGCAGTTCACCGTCGAGCGCTATCAGCGTGAAGTGCTCGAGGTCATCGGCCTCACCCAGACGCGTTCCGCCGCCGGCCGGCCGATCTGAACCGATCGTCCGTCCACGTCCACCGTTATCGCCTTGCGGCTTCTCGCCGTAATGCAGATTGCTGCGCCGGGCCGAAGATTAAGCCGGTCCAGATGCTCCAGCAAATGGCGGTCGCGCTCGAACACGCTTGCCACCGCCAGCCGTTCTTCGAGCTCGGCCTCATCCAGCGGCTTCAAGCCGCGTCGCCTCCGGTCGTCCGGCGTGTCCACGCCCACCCGATTGCCGTGCGGACAGGCGCCGCCGTCGCCCAGCCTCTCGCGCAGCTTGTTTTCGAAATCGGCCGAGACTGCATGCTCCAGTTGTTCGGCTTCGTCGTGCACCTTGTACCACTCCATCCCGAAAATTTCCGTCAGCATGCGCTCGATCAGATGGTGCCGGTTGAGCAGCCGGTTCGCGATCGCCCGGCCCGAACGCGTCAGCGTGATTTGCCCCTCGCGCGCCACGCGAATCAGGTCATCGCGCTTGAGCCGCCGGATTGCCATCGTGACCGCCGGAGCTGAAACCTTGAGCCATCGCGCCAGTGTCGCTGCAATGACCGTCTCCCCCTCCGATTCCGCCTCCGCGATTGTCTTGAGGTAGTTTTCCTTCGAGATCGTGATCTTCAAGCTTCTTCGATTTTAGCCGCCCACGCATCGCCCGCGTCAGGCTATCCTCAATAATCGTGACATCCGATCTCCTCGCTCTGCTTCAATCCGCGAAAATCTACGACCTCGCCCAGCCCTATTTCCTCGGTATGCCGCATCACCCCGTGCATCCACCCTACCTGTTTGGTCTGGTCAAGAAGCACGGCGAATATGTGACACCCGCGGGCGCCAGCTCCGCGTCGGAGGCGCTCGCGCTCGGCGGCCATGTGGGCACTCACATCGATGCCCTCTGCCACTTCTCGCGTGAAGGCAGGCTGCACGATGGCCGCGAGGTCGCGCAGTCCTATTCCGGCGGCCTCGAGCGCCTCTCCGTCGACACCCTGGCGCCTATCTTCCGCCGCGGTGTCCTGCTCGATATCGCCGGGCTCGAGCACACCGATGTCCTGCCCATCGATTTCCTGATCACGCCCGAGCACCTGGACGCCGCCCTTCGCGCCGAAAAGATCGAAGTCCGCTCCGCCGACGTCGTCCTCTTACGCACCGGCTGGGCGCGCTACTGGGAAGACGCCGCCCGCTTCATCGCGCAGGTGCGCGGCCCCGGCCCCGGCGAGCCCGCCGCCCGCTGGATCAGCTCGAAAGGCGCCTTTGCCGCCGGTTCTGATACCGTCGCCTTCGAATTCGTCCCCGCTCCCATGCCCGTGCACGTGCATCTGCTCGTCGAAAACGGCATCCACATCATCGAGTGCCTGAATCTTGAGCAGCTCGCCGCGGATCGCGTCTACGAATTCGTTTTCGCCGCCGCGCCCCTCAAAATCCGCGGCGGCACCGGCTCGCCTATCCGGCCGCTCGCGCTGGTTCGATGACCGCGCGCATCTCGCGCAAAAAACGCTCCTCCGAAAATCGCGACGCGTACGCCTGCAACTCGTGCGGCTGAAACTCCGCCTCCATCCGTTCGAAACCTTCGATCGCACCCGCCAGTTGCTCCTCTTCCGGCGCCTCGTAAAACACGCCGCCCGCCGGATTCGATGCCGGCACGCTCTCCACCACCCCGCCCCGTCCCAGCGCGATCACCGGCTTGCCGCTCGCCAGCGCCTCTACGGCGGTCATGCCGAAATCTTCTTCGCCCGGCATCAATAGAGCGCGGCATCGTGCGTAGACTTCGCTTAGCTCGTCATCGCTCACCCTGCCGCAGAACTCGACATTACGGGCCGACTCCCGTTTCAGCGCTTTGTACTCGGGGCCATCGCCTACGATGCGAAGCTTGCGCCCATTGCGTTTGAACACGCGAACCGCCGAACCCACACGCTTGT
>JASHOO010000659.1 GCA_030041035.1 Bryobacteraceae bacterium
CGGATGGTCAGGATGTCAAACAGAACGCGAAACGTGCGGCTGAGGCCGTAGTGTGATGCCCCGCTGGCGCGTGTCGTATTCCGGATGGGCACTTCCACCACACGGGCACCGTAGAAGCTGGCAAGGGCAGGAATAAAGCGGTGCAATTCGCCGTACAGGTTCACGTCCTTAAGAACCTCCGCGCGATAGGCCTTGAAAGTGGTGCCGAAATCGCGCAGCTCCAGACCGGAAGCGCGTGCCATCAGCCAGTTGGCGACGCGGGAGGGCAGCTTGCGCGTGATGGCATTGTCCACACGGTCCTTGCGCCAGCCGCTGGCAATGTCAAAACCCTCATCGATCTTGGCGAGCAGAGCGGGAATGTCTTCGGGTGCGTGCTGTAAATCGCCATCCATGGCGATGACCACGTCTCCCTTGGCTTCATGAAAACCCGCCGACAGTGCGGCGGTTTGACCGAAATTGCGCCGCAGGCGGACCACCTTCAGCCGAGCATCCGTCTCCACCAGGTTCGACAACAATTCGAAGCTGCGGTCGGTCGAGGCATCATCGATGAACAGGACTTCATAGGGCCGGCCCAGCGCTTCCAGCGTCAAGGTGAGCCGGTCGTACAACGGCAGGAGCGAACGTTCTTCGTTATGGATCGGAATGACGACGGAAATCATCGGCTGTCATTCGTATTTTACTGCACGGGCGCGCATAACATTTCAGGAAACCCCCACTTCTGCATGGCGTCGCGCCAATTCATAGCCGCGAACCATATAGTAAATCATCTTGTCGAAGAAGCATCCGAGCAGGTGCTCCAACTCCTCTTCCGCGTACAGTTCCATGGTGGTTTGACGAATGCCTTGATTGCGAATATAGACCACCATGGTGTTCTTCAGCCGCTGAAAATTGCGTACCGATTCGTGAAGCGGCACGTGTTCTTCAAAGCGCAGCCTGCCCAGCCCCTCATAACAGCTCGCGATCTGCTTCTCTTCGTTCTCCGACAACCAGTCACCGAGGTGTTTCAAAATATGGCACGCCCAGCTTCGCAGCTCGGCCTCTGGGAGTCTCTTCAGATTCGGGAGCTCCGGGTCCTCGCGCAGGCGATTGATGACATCGGCCGTAATCTGCTCCGCGTGACCCTCAATCATTCGAACGAGATTGTTGGCGAGCATAGGATTTTTCCTCCGTTGATACTCTACCTCTCCTACAGCCGGTGCGCCAGCGTCCGGCCGACTGTCTTAATCTGGTAGCATGGAGCGGCTTCCGTACCGCACGACCCAGGCTGCGGCGGCTTACGACAGCATCCGTCAACTTCCCGCGGTTGTGCTCCTCGAAAACGTCCGAAGTCTTTATAACGTGGGGGCGTTCTTCCGCACTGCCGACGCAGCCGGATTGCGCAAACTCTATCTCTGTGGAATCACAGCCTGCCCGCCCCATACCGGCATTCACAAAACGGCCCTGGGCGCAGAGGCGAGCGTTGCTTGGGAGTACGCCCACGGCCCTACGCCACAGGTCAACCGCCTTCGTGCCGAAGGGTGTGAGATAGCCGCAGTTGAAACCAGCATGCAGTCCGTTGACCTGTTCGATTGGCAACCGGCGTTCCCCGTTTGCGTCATTTTCGGGAATGAAATCGAGGGAATTTCCCCAAACGTTTCTGCACTGGCCGATACTCACGTGCGGATTCCGATGCTGGGCACCAAACATTCTCTAAATGTCGCAACAGCAGGGGGAATTGTGATTTACGAATTGCTGCGCAAGTATCGCGGCCTCGCGGTGCGCTGTTGATCTACTCTTTCGGCCCGATTCCCAGAGTCTTCATTTTCCGGTAGAGATTGCTGCGCTCGAGACCCAGCAACTCCGCAGTCCGCGTCACGTTGCCGTTGGTCTCCTCCAGCTTCTTCAAAATGTATTCGCGCTCCACCGCCTCGCGCACTTCCTGTAAGCTGCCGAAGCGCTCGGCCCTTTCGCTCGCCGGCCTCCGCGCGGCTTGCAGCGGAATATGCCGGGCGTCGATGCGCACCTGCGGATTGAGGATGACGATGCGCTCGATCAGATTGCGTAACTCGCGCACATTGCCCGGCCAGTGGTGGGCTTGCAGAAGCTCATATGTGGCCGGCGTCAGCTCCTTCGGCTTGCGTCCATAGGCACGCGTGAACTCGCGCAGAAAGTAATCGGCCAACAGCGGAATGTCCTCGCGTCGGTCACGCAACGGGGGAACGTGAAAAGGAATAACGTTCAGTCGGTAGAACAGGTCCTCGCGAAAGTTGCCGTGTTCGATCTCCTGCTCCAGCACTTTGTTCGTCGCGGCGATCACCCGCACGTCCACCTGCGTCCACTCGGATGCACCCACGGCCTCGAAGCGCTGCTCTTCGAGCGCGCGCAGCACTTTGGCTTGCGTGCGCAGGCTCATATCGCCCACTTCATCTAGAAACAGGGACCCGCCGTCGGCCTTGCGGAACTTGCCGATCTTGTTCTCATGCGCACCCGTAAAGCTGCCCTTGATGTGGCCGAACAGCTCGCTCTCGATCAGCTCCTCGGGAATCGCCGCGCAATTCACTTCCACGAAAGCTTCCTCAGCCCGCTCGCTCATCGCGTGAATGGCATGAGCCACCAGCTCCTTACCGGTTCCGCTTTCGCCGTAAATCAATACCCGTCCGTTGGTCGGCGCCATCAGCTCCATCTGCTGCCGGAGTGCCTTCATGGGCACGCTTTCACCGATGATCCGGTATTTGGCTTCCGTATCTTCGCGCAGCCGGATATTTTCGAGCTGCAGGCGCCGGTGCTCCAGCGCGTTCTTGCACGCAATGCCCAGCTTCTCAATGGAGAGCGGCTTCTCGAGGAAATCGAACGCACCGAGCTTGGTAGCTTTGACTGCGGTCTCGATGTTTCCATGACCCGAGATCATCACCACCACAGGGCGATCTGCGAACGGAATCTCCTGGATGCGCGTCAACGTTTCCATGCCGTCGACCCCGGGCAGCCAGACGTCCAAAAGCACCAGATCGGAGTTTTCCCGGGCAAGGTCCTCCAGACATTCCTCGCCGCTCCCAACCGCGCGAGCCAGGTAGCCTTCGTCCGACAATACGCCGCACAGCGATTTCTGGATGCCCGGCTCGTCATCCACCACCAGAATCCGCGAGGCTTTCATGCGTGCAAGACGGAGCCCGCGGCCTCGGGCCGATGCTCCTCCGCGCTCTCCAGTTCGGCAGGAACCTCCACGGTGAAGCGCGTGCCAACCGGCAGATTGTCTTCTACGCGGATGTGAGCATCATGGTCCGAGAGGATGTGATTGACGATGGCCAGCCCTAGCCCGGTGCCCCGGCCCTTGGTCGAAAAGTAGGGGAGAAACAGTTTCTCTTTGTCCTCGGGTGTCACACCGCAGCCCGTGTCCGCCACCACGAGGTCGACAGTGTCAGCTGCTCCCGCCCTCGTCGTGATGAGGATCTGCTTCACCAGCGAATCCTGCATGGCTTCGGCAGCATTGTCCACCAGATTGACGACCACACGCTTGAACTGCTCTTTATCGATGTTGACAGGAGGCAGATCCGGCGCCAGCTCCGTGCGCAACTCGATGCCGTCAAGCCGGTCCGCGAATACGGCTACCGCACTTTGCACGACTTCGTTCAAGTCACACTTGACCGGCTGTGCCGACGGAAAACGAGCGAACTGCCAAAACTCGTTGACCAGATTCTTCACCGACTCCACTTCGCTAGCGATGGTATCGGTACACTCGCGAACCACCTGCGCGATATCAGTGGGCACACGCGCACGGTCGAGCTGGCGGCTGATGCGTTCAGCCGAGAGCGCGATCGGAGTCAACGGGTTTTTGATCTCGTGGGCGATGCGCCGCGCTACTTCATTCCACGCCGCCGCCTTTTGCGCGTGCAGCAAATCGCTCGTATCGTCGACCACGATGACGAATCCCGAGCGCAACTTCTCTTCCAGTGCCGAAACGGTGACCGAAATGTGACGCGGCCGCCCTTGTGCGCGAAACTCCATCTGGCGCGAGGTCATGCCTGTGCGCCGGGCGCGCTTCATCAGGTACCGGATCTCTGCGGCGTCCTCGCGCGAAAACAAATCCTCGAGGCGGGTCGCATGGTTGACCTGCTCTTCGGGAAAGATGTGGCGCAGGGCCCGGTTCACACGCTGGATGCGGCCGTCGGCCGAGACGGAGATGACCCCCGTGGGAATGCTTTCGAGGATAGCCTCGGTGAATCGGCGGCGCGCGTCCAGTTCCCGGCTGTTGCTTTCCAGTTCACGGGTCATCTCATTGAAGCTGCGCACCAGGCTGGCCAATTCGTCGTTGGCAGGGGTTTCCACCCGGTGACTGAGATTGCCGGCCCGCACCTCGCTGGCTGCGTGCACCAGCGCGGCGATGGGCACGCTGATCTGGCGCGCCAAAGTCTGCGCAATCCAGGTCGCCACAAACAGCACGAACAGCGTGATCAGCGACAAAAGCAATAATGACGAGTTGCGCACGGTCTGGCGCTTGCCCGCCAGCCGCGCATAAGCGCGATTGTAAGCTTCAATCGCCGCGCGCTTCTGCGCCATGTCC
>JASHOO010000660.1 GCA_030041035.1 Bryobacteraceae bacterium
GGTGCCTGCTGGGGTGTGGTGATGCCTGACCAGGACCGAACGAGCGCCGCGGCCGCCTCATAGCCCGCGGGGTCGTGCAACTGCTCGCGCGTTTCGCGCAGGACCCGGAAGAATTTGAGCCCTTCAAAGATGCGGTCGGGATGAAAATCATCCAGCTCGTGAAAACGCAGCGCGACGAGCGGGCCCTCGGCTCCGCCGAGAGGCAGGTGGAGTTCCGGTGCGAGCTGGGCAAGCACATCGTCGAAATTGTCGCGATCGATCAGGAATGGCTTGCGGCCTTGCAGTTTGGCGTCTAACATTCCGCGGTTTTCCCGGCCGCTGAAGTCGCCAAAGACGGCGATGTGGAACGGAGAGTCGGGCTCGGGGGTCTGAAGCCGCTCGGTTTCCTCGCCAGTTTCGATTTCGACCTGGGCAAACGAACTGGGTCGTGGCATGGCATCTGCAACGTTACCGCAAGTTTGATGGGAAATCGAGAGGGAGGAAAAAACGAGGTTTGGCAGACCTCACGAGCCTGCCAAACCTTTGGGTAGGCTTCGTTACTTCGCAGGGGCAGGGGTCGCGGTCTTCGCGGTAGAAGCGGCGACTTTCTTGGTGCTCTTTTTGCTCGTTTTGCTGTGCTTCTTGCTGACCTTTTTGGTGCTCTTGGTGCTGGTAGCTGCGGGCTTCTCAGGCGTGGTAGCAGCTTGTTGGGCGGCGAAAGCCGAACCTAAAACCATGGCAGCCCCGAGCATCAAAGCTGAAAATTTCTTCATGACTATTTCCTTCTCTTTCTGGGGCTTATCATTGCCCTCACTTAAAGAGACGGTTTCGATTCTTGAAATTCTCTGAATGGACAGTTAAAGTTCATTCACCGGTGGGCTGGACCTCAACAAGTAAGTGCTTTTGAAATGAGACTTCTAGGGGCGCAACGGGACCTCGGACCGTCCCCAGTTCCTGATTATTCTCGTAATCAGTGACCCGGTAAGTGCGGTTTTCGAGTCCTCTGAGCTCGACTTTCCCTTTCCATTCCGGGGCGTAGAAGGCGTAGTACATGGCACCGGACTTGCAGATGGCATGAGCCTCGGGACGATCGAACCCAATGTCGTAGAGGGTACCGAGGTATTCGCCGCGTGAAAGCATCTTTTCCTTATAGATGGCAACCCATTTGGTCCAGAGCTGTTCTTTGGCGGGGGTGAGATCATCGCGTGTGCGACCGGCAGAACCCGGCGGCCAGGTGAACTCGGAACCCACCACGCCGCCGACCCCGATCGTCGATGCAAAATCGTCGTGGCCTGTGCTCAGTTCCACGTGGTCGCCGAAGTAGGCGGTAGCGTCTCCGTGGAGCGCCTTCAGAGTTTTGGCCTTGGAGCGCACTTGAAACGAACCTTTGGGGTCCGAAGCCACGCTCATGTTGATGTAGGGCAACGTGAAAAAATTAGCCGCCGTACCGCAGGGGCACCATTCGACCAGTACATCGGGTTTGACGCTCCGGGCAGTGTCGTAGATCATTTTGAAAAAGGCCGGCATGGCTTCGACGGACTCCTCCGGTCGCGCGTGGTGGTGGGCGGGATTATAGCAGGGCGGGGCGCCGTTCATGTGCATACCGTCGAGCTTCAGACCGTCGTAACCCCAGTCCCGGATGATCTTGACCACCAGCTTGCGGTAGTAGTCGACTACCGCGGGGACGGCAGGGCAAAGGTAGTCGTCATCGAAGAAGGAGATCTTTTCCCTGGAGCCATCGGCGTTGAGCAGCAGCCAATCGGGGTGGTTGCGCAGCAGTTCCGCTTCCGGGCGCGTACCCAGCGGCAGCCACCAGAGTTGCGCGTGGAAGCCGGCGGCATGGATTTTGTCCACCAAAGCTTTCATGTCGGCATCGCCATGGGGGAATTTGTCGGGCGCGAGCGCCCAATCGCCGTCAACGGTTTCCCAGCCGTAATCGACGCCGACCCAGTCGAAGCCGACCTTCTTGACTGTGGGCAGCGCGTTGATGATCTGGCTGGGCTTGAAATGGCGCTCGAATCCCCAGGCGCACCAGATGGGCTGGAAGGCGCTATCGGGCGCTGGGTTGAATTGCACGCCGTTCTGCCGCTCCATGGCGTGGCGGTAATCGACGAGCGCCTGGAAGTAGTCGCCCTGGTGCACGACGACGAAGGTTCGGAACGTTTTTAGAGTTTCGCCGGGTTTGAGCACCATATCCTTCTTGTAGGTGACGGCGAGCGTGGCGTGATCGGCATCGGGCATGGCCACGGGTAACGAAACCAGTTTCGGTGTCTTTTCGAGGTGGCCAACGGCGATGCCTACGTCACGCCGCCAGATGTCGGAAACGGGAGTGCCGCCGCCGTAATCGCTGGCATTCATGCCCATGAAATTCTCCTGATGGAAGCCGGGCTTGAGAGGTACGACCCAATCGGGGCGTTTCTCGTAGGAGCCGCTCTGGTAAGACCAGAAGGCATTGCCTGAGATGGAGTAGGCGTTATTGGTCCAAGAGGTGATGTGGAGACCGGTAGTGCCGGTGTTGGTGTAGGTCACGTCCAAAACGAGCATGTCGGGCGGTCCAGCGGTGACAGCAACCTGCTTCGTGAGCGACGGTGCGGTTCCAATGAGCAGTTGAGGGACGAGCGGTTTGCGCAAAGCGAAATCCTTGACCTCTTTGCCGTCCACGGTGATGAACTCACTGGGAGTGAAATCGCCGATGGGGATTTCCTTGCCGTCGATCTTGGCGATGACGCGGCTGTGCATGGACTGATCGAATTCGATGCGGATGTGTTCACCGTCTACATTGGCCGCGGGCGCGGCCGAAAGGGCCGAAGATGCCCACAGCGGAAGGAGGATGAAGATTTTTCGCAGGTTCACAGAACGCAATGTATCACGATGCGGGCGACCCGTTTGAGAGTCAAGAATCGTAAAATAGGAGCAGTGAGCAGGACGGCGCGCCGGTTATTGGTTGGTTTGGGTGCGACTCTAGTCGCACTTGCGCCAGTTTATGGCCTGGACCCGAGTCTTGCGCTCACGCAATACATCCATCGCATCTGGCAGGTGACGCAAGGTCTGCCGCAGGCGGCGATTTACTCGATCTGGCAGACGCATGACGGCTACCTGTGGCTGGGAACGCAAACCGGACTGGTGCGCTTCGACGGGGTTCGGTTTACATCGTTCGACAGTGCGAGCGTGCCCCAGTTGAAGAACGCCTGGGTAGGGAACCTTTTCGAGGACCGGCAGAACGATCTTTGGATCGGGGCGAGCGACGCGGGACTGTTCCGGCTGCGTGACGGCGTGGTGACCCGGTTTTCTTCGGCGCAAGGGCTGCCATCAGATAGCGTGCACTGCCTGGTGCCGGCGCGAAACGGCGATCTGTGGGTTTGCACTTCGCGAGGCATGGCGCGGATTTCGGGAGACAAGGCGGTTGCATACGGGCCGGCGCAAGGCCTCCCGGCGGGGCCCATTTATGCCGCTACCGAGACGCCTGATGGAACACTCTGGGTGGCGGGAGAGCACCCGCGCCTGGGCTACTGGAACGGGAAGGTGCTTCGGGAACGGCCGCTGAAAACTCTACCCGGATACGGCAGCGTGCGCACATTGCTCTCAACCGGCGATGGCACCATCTGGGTGGGGACGACCGACGGACTGATCCGGTTGAAAGGGGGTCAAGAGCACCGGCTCACGGTGAAGGACGGTCTTGCGGACAACAGCATTTTCTCACTGGTAGAAAGCAGCGATGGGAGCTTGTGGATCGGGACCAAGAACGGGTTCAGCCGCATGCACAATAAGGAAGTCGAGAGCTTCCAGACCAACCAAGGGTTGTCCCAGAGCACGGTGTTTGCTCTCTATGAAGACCGGGAGGGCGATCTTTGGGCGGGAACCAAGCACGGGCTGAACCAGTTTATGGACGGACGTGCGACACCTTTCACCGCGAGCGAGGGATTGCCGAGCAACCAAACGGGACCGGTCCTGCAGGATCGCCGCGGAACGATCTGGGTGGGCACACTGGATGCGGGTCTGGGGCGATTCGACGGACGGCGATTCTCCGTACTGACGACCAACAATGGTCTGCTGTCGAACTCCATTTACGCGCTTGCTCAGGCGGGCAACGGCGATTTGTGGGTCGGGACGGGAGGCGGGCTCAGCCTGCTGAGGGCAGGGCGGGTAGGGGAGACGTTTACGCGGGCACGCGGGTTGCCTGGTAAGCGAGTGCAGTGTCTTTTCGTGGATCACCGGGGAACGCTCTGGATCGGCACATCAGGCGGTTTGGCCGCGCTCCGGGAGGAACGGGCACCGGAGGCTGTAGCGGGGCCTGAAAAGACGGGGATTTCGATTCTGGCCATCGGCGAAGATAGCGGCGGACGACTTTTGGCGGCTTCTGAAGACGGGCTGTGGGTATTGGAGAACGGAAGACTGCGCGAGTTCGCGCCAGAAGGAACCGCACTGCGGGATGTAGATGCGCTGTACCAGGATCCCCAAGGGTTCTTGTGGATGGGGACGCTGGGAAGCGGGTTGCTGTTGTGGAAAGACGGAAAACTGATCCGCTACGGTGTAAAAGACGGGCTGTTCGACGACGAAGTGTATGGGATTGCCCGGGACGCGCAGGACCGGTTGTGGATGGCATGCAGCAAAGGCATTTTCGGGGTCAGCCGGTCGGATCTGCTGCGCTTCGCGGCGGGGCAGATACACCAGTTCCAAAGCATGCCGTATAGCCCAACCGATGTGTTGCGCACGATCGAGTGCAAAGCAGGAGTGCAGCCGGCGGTGTGGACGATGCAGGATGGAAGCCTGTGGTTCTCGACCATCCGCGGCCTGCTGGTTATTGACCCCAAGAGCCTGTTGCGGAAGCTCCAGGCGCCGGAAGTGGTCATCGAGGAAGTGACCGTGAACGGGCAGAGCGAGCGGCCCGCGGAGGTGAATCAACTCGCGCCGGACCAGAAAAACATCGAATTCCGGTACACCGGGCTGAGTTACCGGCTGCCCAGCCGAATTACATTCCGGCACAAGCTGGAGGGTTTCGACAAGAGCTGGATCAATGCGGACACGCGGCGCGAAGCGTATTACGCTAATCTTCCTCCGGGCAAGTACCGGTTCCGGGTAACGGCGTGCAATGTGGACGGGGCGTGCAATGACACAGGGAGCACGGTAGCGTTTACCATCGCGCCGCATTATTATCAGCGGGCCTGGTTCTGGCCGCTGGCGGCTGCCGCTCTGGGATTGGCCACATGGCTGGCGTACCAGGTGCGCATCCGCGCGTTGAAGCAGCATTTCCAGATCATCCTGGCGGAGAGAAATCGCATTGCGCGGGAACTTCACGATACGCTGATCCAGGGATTCTCAGGTGTGACGATGCAGATGCAGGCGCTGGCGGCGCGTTGGCCGGGGTCGGAAGAGCGAAAATTGTTGGAGGAGATAATTCAGGACGCCGGCAGCTCGTTACGGGACGCGCGGCGGTCGGTAGCAGGGCTGCGCAGCTCGAGCGGAGCGCAATCCGGGCTTTCCTCGGCGATCGCGCAGGCAGCACGCCAGATCACGGAAACCGGTGATATCCGGCTCTGTCTCGATCTGGATGAGGGGCCTTCGAACCTGGGGGCGGAAGCCGAATACAATCTGCTGCGGATTGCGCAGGAAGCGGTTACGAACTCGGTCAAGCACTCCGGCGCACACACCATTGAAGTTGCCTTGCAATCGGAACCGGACGCGGTGCGTCTATCGGTAAGGGACGATGGTTCCGGATTGCCCGCCAGCAACGGCGCCTACTCCGCACCGGGCCATTATGGACTCACCGGAATGAAGGAACGGGCGACGCAGATCGGCGCGCAGCTCCAGCTCGAGAGCGTGCCAGGCGAAGGGACTACGGTACGAGTTGTACTGCCGGCTCATAAGACGGCGGGTGCGACGGAGTCGTAGATGGCGGAAGCACAGCCCGTAGCGACCATTCGGGTACTTTGCGCCGACGATCATCCGCTGGTCCGCAAAGGGATCGCCTCGATTCTGGCCAACGAAACCGACACGCGGCTGGTGGCCGAAGCCTCTAATGGCCGCGAAGCCGTGGAGCTGTTTCGCGCACACCGGCCGGACGTCGTGTTGATGGACCTTCACATGCCGGAGCTGGACGGCGTCTCTGCAACGAAAGCCATTCTTCAGGAATTCCCGGACGCACGCATCATCGCGCTGACCAGCTATGACGGCGACCAGGAGATTTATCGCGCGCTGGACGCAGGGATTCGCGGGTATCTGCTCAAGGAAATGGTGCACACCGAGGTGCTGCGGGCAATCCGGCGAGTTCATGCAGGCAAACGTCTCATTCCGCCCGAGATATCAGAGCGGCTGACGGAGCACTTTCCACAGATCGCGCTGACGCCGCGCGAGACCGAGGTGCTGGCCTGGGTGGCAGAGGGTTTGGGCAATAAAGAAATCGCGGACCGGCTGGGTACCGCGAGCGGCACGGTAAAGAACCAGATCCAGACCATTCTGGGCAAGCTGAAGGCTGCCGACCGGACGCAAGCGGTGACGATCGCCATCCGGCGGGGCATTCTGCACGTCGATTAGCCGGCTCTACCGGTTGGCCGCCATCACTTCGGTCCGTGTCGGGAGTTGAGAAGCATCCCAACCGCCGCCCAGGGCCTGAACGAGTGTCACGCTCGCGGTCATACGGCGGGTGAGGAGATCGACGGCGGACTTCTCTTCCTGGAGCGCGGCGGTCTGCGCGGTGATGACCTGAAGGTAGGCGACAATTCCACCGATATACTGGTCGCGGGAGATGGTCAATGACTGCTCGGCGGCGTTGACGGCGCGATCGGTGACGTCGGCTTCGTCGGCCAGGACGCGCAAAGCGGAGAGATTATCTTCGACCTGCTGGAAGGCGGTGAGGACGGTCTGACGGTAATTGGCCACGGTAGCGTCGTAGGCGGCCTCGGCCTGGTTGACCTGGGCATGGCGCTTGCCGGCATCGAAGAGAGTCTCGGCCAACTGGGGGCCAACGGACCAGAAGCGGCTGGGCCAAGTGAGCCAACTCAGGAACGAGGCGCTTTCGAAGCCGCCGGTTGCACTCAGCGTGAGAGTGGGATAGTAGGCGGCTTTGGCGATGCCGATTTGCTCGTTGGCGGCGGCGACCTGACGTTCGCTCACAGCGATATCGGGCCGGCGCTCGAGGAGCTGGGAGGGCACACCCACCGGCACCGGAGGGGGTGGGATTTTCAGCGTAGCGGGAGGAATGGAGAACTCGGCGGGCGGTTTGCCGATGAGGATAGCGATGGCGTGCTCGAATTGGGTGCGCTGGACTCCGAGATCGACTAACTGCGCGCGCGTGGTTTCGAGCTGGGTCTGAGCCTGCGCCACGTCGCCGAGCGAAGCGATGCCGCCGGCGTAGCGGTTCTGCGTAAGTACCAGATACTCCTGATAGGATTTCGCTGTATTTTCGAGCAATGAGGCGTCCCCGTCGAGCCCGTGGAGCTGGAAATAGTCCGATGCCAGCTCGGCCTGATAGGTGAGCTTGGCGCTCTCGAGCTGAGCGGCGGATGCCTGTGCAGTGGCCGCGGCGGCGGTGACACCGCGGCGGATACTGCCCCAAAGGTCGGCGGTGTAGGAGGCATCCGCGGACAACGAATATAAGACGCCCTGCACAGACTGGGTTGAGGAACTACTCGCGTTGGACGCGGCAGCGGCGCCACTAAGCTTGCCCGGGATTCGCGAATCGTCGAGGGAGAGCGAGCCGCTGACGGTGGGAAACAAGCCGGAGCGCGCGATGCGTACGGCGGCCTTGGCTTCGCGAAATTGCGCTTCCGCCATTAACACATTCTGGTTGGAGATGCTCACTTGCTCTTCGAGGCCGTTGAGCTGGGAATCGTTGTAGATCTCCCACCACTTGCCGCGGTTCACTGCGTCGTTGGGCTTGGCTTCTTTCCAGCCGGGCGGAGGGGGTTCTTTGAATGCGGAAGCCGCGGGGGCGGAAGGGGTGTGATAGTTCGGGCCTACCATGCAGGCCGAGGTGCACAGCATCCATGCTGCGAGCAGGAAGGCGCGCGGCCCAAGAGAGCGTTCGAAGTTACTTAGGAGATTCATGGGGAGTCGTTTCCTGTGAAATCCAATGCGCGATGTAACCCGGGCAGTTCACAATAGCCACACCGCGTTTCTGCTGGCGTGCGAAGAACCGCACGGCGGCGCGGTCCATCAGAGTGACTTCGCCCATGTCGAGCACCACCTGGCTGCGGGCATGGCGGACGTCGCGGATGAGGCGATCAATCTCGGCGACCGAGTCGGCGCCGACGCTGCCAGAGAGCGCCAAGGTCCTGGTACCGGAGGGATTGGGGAGTACCGTGATGGTGAACATACTAGGCCTCCGAGCCGAGCGGATCGGCCCCTCCGGTTGACGGAATACGGGACCGGCCCAAACGCACCTGCAAACGATCCAGGAACAGATAAACCACCGGCGTGGTATACAGCGTGAGCAACTGGCTGACGATCAGGCCGCCGATAATGGTGATGCCGAGCGGCTGGCGGAGCTCGGAGCCGGTGCCGGTGCCGAGGGCCAATGGCAAGGCGCCCAGCATGGCCGCCATAGTGGTCATGAGAATGGGGCGGAAACGCAGGAGGCAGGCCTCGTAGATAGCATCCCTCGAGCTCTTGTGCTCGTTGCGCTCGGCAGCAAGGGCAAAGTCGATCATCATGATGGCGTTCTTTTTGACGATGCCGATGAGCAGAATGATGCCGATCATGGCGATGATGCTGAGGTCGATACGGCAGATCAACAACGCCAGCAAGGCGCCCACGCCAGCCGAAGGCAGGGTGGAGAGGATGGTGATGGGGTGGATGTAGCTCTCATAAAGAATTCCCAGCACGATGTAGACAGCGGCCAGCGCAGCCACAATCAGCAGAGGTTCGTTCTTAAGCGAATCCTGGTAGGCTTGCGCCGTTCCCGCAAAGCGGGTCTGAATACTGCGCGGTAGTCCGACGGTAGCCGCAGCCCTGGTAATGGCATCTACGGCGTCACCGAGTGCCACGCCAGGCTGCAGGTTGAACGAGATCGTGGTCGCGGGAGCAAGGCCCTGATGGGTGACGGCAAGGGGAGCGGTAGTGGGAGCGTATTGGGCAATGGCGTTGAGGGGAACCTCAGTGCCGGACGGAGACAACACATAAACGTCGCGGAGTGACAGCGGATTCTGCCAGAACGGCGGCGCCACTTCCATGACCACGTGGTATTGATTGAGCGTGGTGTACATGGTGGACACCTGGCGCTGCCCGAAGGCGTCGTACAGAACGTTGTCCAGCAGTTGCGAGGAGATGCCAAATCGCGAGGCGGTGGTTCGGTCGTATACCACCATGGACTGGAGACCGCGGTCCTGCTGGTCGCTGTTCACGTCGGCGATGATGGGGATGGTCTTCAACTCCGCCAGCATGCGCGGGGCGTAGGTATTGAGATCCTGGAGGTTGTCGCAGAGCATGGTGTACTGATAGAGAGCGGCGCTGGAACGTCCTCCGATTCTGATATCTTGCGCGGCCTGGAGGTAGAGGGTGGCGCCAGGGATGCGCGCCAGTTGCGGCCTCAGCCGCGCCATGATCAGGTCAACGGGGACTTTTCTTTCCCCCATCGGTTTCAGCGAGACGAACATGCGGGCCTGATTGGCGGTGCTGCCGCTGGGTCCGCCGCCGCCGCCGGTGAAACCGTTGACGGTATCGACACCGGGATCTTTATCGACGATGTCCACCATTTGCCGCAGAATCCGGTCCATGGCCTGGAATGAAGTATCCTGATCGCCGGTGATCTGCCCCATCATGCGTCCGTTGTCCTGCTGGGGGAAAAAGCCCTTCGGTACGCGGATATAGAGGTAAACATTGAGGGCGATGGTCGCGAGCAGAATGGCCAGGGTGAGGGGCGCGTGATTCAGCGCCGTTGCAAGTGTGGTGCCATATGTACGGATTACCCAGTTGAAGAAACGCTCGCTGGTGCGGTAGAGCCAGCCGTGCTCGTGGTGCTCTTTGAGCAGATGCGCGCACATCATGGGCGTGGTGGTGAGCGAGACCACCATGGAAACGGCAATGGCGACCGAGAGGGTGACGGCGAACTCGCGGAATAGGCGGCCGACGATGCCTCCCATCAGCAGCAACGGGATGAAAACTGCGACCAGGGACGTACTCATGGACAGCACGGTGAATCCGATCTCCTGGGCGCCTTTGAGGGCAGCCTGAAACGGACGCATCCCCTTTTCCAGATAGCGCGTGATGTTCTCGATCACGACGATGGCGTCATCCACCACAAAACCGGTGGAGATGGTCAGCGCCATGAGCGACAAATTGTCGATGCTGAAGTGCAGCAGGTACATCACGCCGAAGGTTCCAATCAGCGAAATGGGGACAGCCACGCTGGGGATCATGGTGGTGCGCACGTTTCGCAGAAAGAAAAAGACCACCAGGACTACCAGGAACACGGAGATCATCAGGGTCAATTCGACGTCGTGCACCGAGGCACGGATCGTGACCGTCTGATCCATGGCCACCTGGATGTGTATCGACTGCGGAACCGACGCCTGCAACACGGGAATGAGGGCGCGGATGCGATCGACGGTGTCGATGATGTTGGCGCCGGGCTGGCGGAAGACGATGACCAGGACCGATGGTTGACCGTTGGCATAACCGGAGTTTCGGAGGTCCTCGACGGAGTCCAGCGCCTCGCCCACGTCCGAGACTCGAACTACCGAGCCATTATGGTAGGCGATGACCAGCGGCGAATAGTCGATAGCATGGAAGATCTGATCGTTGGCACCGACCTCCCATATGTGATTGCTGTCGGAGAAGTGCCCTTTGGGGTTGTTCGCGTTCGCCGCGGCCAGCACGCCCCGAACCTGCTCCAGCCCGATACCATACTTGTTCAACTGCGTGGGGTTCAGTTCCACGCGCACACCCGGCAACGCGCTGCCACCGACCAGCACCTGCCCGACACCGGTGACCTGGGACAGCTTCTGCGCCATGATGGAGGACGCCGCATCGTACATCTGGGCCTTAGAAAGGATGGGCGAGGTGAGCGCCAGCAGCATGATGGGAGAGTCTGCCGGATTGACTTTCCGGTAGGTGGGATTCATGGGAAGGTTGGCCGGCAGATAGCCGCGCGCGGCATTAATGGCAGCCTGCACATCGCGCGCCGCAGCGTCGATGTTGCGATTGAGATCGAACTGCATGGTAATGCTGGTCGCGCCCAGGCTGCTGGATGAAGTCATCTCGGTCACCGAAGCGATCCGCCCGAACTGCCGCTCGAGCGGTGTAGCCACCGAGGAGGCCATCGTTTCGGGGCTTGCCCCGGGTAATGAAGCCGATACCGATATGGTCGGAAAATCGACTTGCGGCAGCGGCGATACCGGAAGCAGGCGAAAGGCCACGATTCCGGACAGCGCGATGGCGATAGTCAGGAGGGTGGTGGCTACAGGCCGCCGGATGAAAAGCTCGGACAGGTTCATGAGTTAGTGCCCCGGTTGCGGCTCGGGTTCCGGCCCGAAGCCGGGCGCCTCCTGATGCGAGAATCTTCTTGCCAGCCGGTCGAACCACAGGTAGATGACCGGCGTAGTGTAGAGGGTTAAAGCCTGGCTGAAAATCAGCCCGCCGATCATGGTGATGCCCAGTGGCCGGCGCAGTTCCGAACCCATCCCGCTACCAAACGCCAGCGGGACGGCTCCCAGCAGCGCCGCCATGGTGGTCATCATGATGGGGCGAAATCGCAGCAGACAGGCCTGATAGATCGCGTCCTCCGGTGACCGGCCGTCCTTGCGCTCGGCGTCCAGGGCGAAGTCGATCATCATGATGCCGTTCTTCTTGACAATGCCGATCAGCAGAATGATCCCGATGAGCGAGATCACGCTGAAATCCTGGTTAAACAAGGAGAGAGACAGCAGTGCGCCCACTCCCGCCGAAGGCAGCGTGGAAAGAATCGTGATCGGGTGAATGTAGCTCTCGTATAACACGCCGAGAACGATGTAAACCGTCACCAGCGCCGCCAGAATCAGGACCGGCTCGTTCGCCAGTGACGCCAGAAAAGCCGCGGCCGTACCTTGGAAGGCGGCTTGGACGCTGGCGGGCATGTGCATCTGATCCGTTACCCGGTTGACGGCATCCACGGCGTCTCCCAGTGACCCGTTGGGAGCCAGGTTGAAGGAGAGCGTGACGACCGGAAACTGCCCTTGATGATTGACGGTGATCGGTGCGCTGGTCATCTGCACATGCGTGAAAGCACTGAGGGGCACCTGACCACTGTTGGCGAATGCCGTGGAGGCGGGCGGCGCCACAGCGAATACGCTGGAAGACGCGATGGTCGAATTAAGTACACTCGACGCCGTAGAAGCGCTGGCGAGTGATGAGGAGGAGCCTGCCTGCGGCCCATACGTCTGAGTCGCCGCCGATCCGCCGGAAACGAGTCCAGTCACAGTGGAGGAAGACCCCATGCCGGTCCGGATGTACAGATCACGCAGGCTCAAAGGATTCTTTTCAAATCCAGGCTGCACTTCCAAAACGACGTGGTACTGATTCAATTGCGTATACATGGTCGACACCTGCCGCTGGCCGTAGGCATCGTAGAGGGTCTGATCGATCTCCGAGGGTGTGATTCCCAGCCGGTAGGCTGTCGGCCGGTCATAGACCAGACTGGCGCGGAGCCCCAGCACCTGCTGATCGCTGGCTACGTCTCGAAGCTCAGGCAGCTGTTTGAGGCGGTCGACCATTTCGGGGGCCAGTCGATTTAGTTCGTCGGCATTGGCGTCTTCCAGGGTGTATTGAAATTGTGTGCGGCTCACCCGGTCTTCCACGGTGATGTCCTGCACGGGCTGCATGAACAGGGTGATTCCGGGCACCGAGGCCAGTTCGGGTTGCAGGCGCCGGATCACGTCGCTGGCACTGATTTTGCGTTCTTCGAGCGGCTTCAGATTGATCTGGATCCGTCCGCTGTTCAGGGTGGTGTTGGTGCCGTCAATGCCGATAAACGAAGACAGGCTGTCCACTGCCGGATCCTTCAGAATGACCTTAGCCAGGGCTTGCTGCTCATTCGACATCTCGTTAAACGAAACCGTCTGAGCGGCTTCCGAGATGCCCTGGATAACGCCGGTATCCTGAATCGGGAAAAAGCCTTTGGGAATGCGGATGAACAGAAGGATGGTTACGACCAGGGTCGCGACGGCGACCAGCAGGGTAATGGTTTGGAAGCGCAGCACAAACTGCAGCGTTTTGCCATACAGGTCGATGATCGCGTTGAAGGCGTGCTCGGAAACCCGGTAGAAACGCCTCTGGCTGGCTTCGGGAGTGTGCTTCAGCAGCTTGGACGCCATCATGGGAGTTAGGGTCAGCGAAACCACGGCCGAAACCAGGATGGTGACACTTAGCGTCACGGCGAATTCGCGGAACAGACGGCCCACGATATCCCCCATGAACAACAACGGAATGAGCACCGCGATCAGTGAGATGGTGAGCGATATAATGGTGAACCCGATTTGCTCGGAGCCGCGCAGCGCTGCTTTCAAGGGAGCCTCGCCCTCCTCGATATAGCGCGTGATGTTTTCAATCATCACGATGGCGTCGTCCACCACGAATCCAGTAGCAATGGTTAGCGCCATCAAGGTCAGGTTGTTCAAACTGTAGCCCAACAGGTACATGACTCCCAGGGTACCGACCAGGGAGAGCGGCACGGCCACGCTGGGAATGATGGTAGCCGACACGTTGCGCAGAAATAGATACATCACCAGCACCACCAGCACTACTGTCAGACCCAGCTCGAACTGCACATCCGCTACCGATGCCCGAATGGTGGTGGTCCGGTCAGTTAAGATTTTGACTTCTACCGACCTGGGCAGGTTTACTGTCAGCTGCGGCAACAACAGCTTGATGCGGTCGACCACGGCGATAATATTGGCGCCCGGTTGGCGCTGAATGTTTACAATGACGGCCGGCACGTCATTCATCCAGGCAGCCTGCCGGATATTCTCCGCGTCGTCGACGACGTTGGCCACGTCCGCCAATTTGACCGGCGCGCCATTGCGGTACGCAACGATCATCGGCCTATAGTCGGTGCTGGAAAGCAACTGGTCATTGGCGCCGATTTGGTAGGCCTGATGAGTGCCGTCGAAGGTGCCTTTGGCCTGGTTCACATTGGCGGCGACGATGGCCGTGCGCAGATCTTCCAGGTTCAAGCCGTACGCCGCCATGGCGGTCGGGTTGGCCTGAATGCGCACCGCCGGCTTCTGACCGCCGCTGATGCTGACCAATCCAACACCCGGCAGTTGAGAGATCTTCGGCGCCAGGCGCGTATCGGCAAGATCCTCGACCGCCGAAAGCGGCAGTGCGTAGGAAGTGAGGGCTAGTGTCAGGATCGGTGCATCCGCCGGATTGGACTTGCTGTAGATCGGGGGCGTGGGAAGATCCACAGGAAGGTATGTACCGGCAGCGTTGATGGATTGCTGCACCTCCTGCTCCGCTACGTCGATATTGAGGCTGAGGGTGAATTGCAGCGTAATGACCGAACTGCCGTCCGAACTCGTCGAGGTCATCTGCTGCAAACCCGGCACCTGGCCGAATTGGCGCTCGAGCGGCGCGGTCACCGAGGACGCCATCACATCGGGGCTCGCGCCGGGATAGAACGTGACCACCTGGATGGTCGGGTAGTCGACCTCCGGCAAGGCGGAAATCGGCAGTTGCTTGTAAGCCACCAAGCCGGTAAGCATGATGGCCGCCATGAGCAGAGACGTGGCGACCGGACGCAGAATGAAAATGCGGGACGGGCTCATCTAGCTCGCCTTGTGGGCATGACCGCTACTGCCCTGCTTACCACCGGACGCGGCGCCGCTTTTTGTGGAAGATCCGGTCGCCGGGACTGCGGAGTTGCTCGCGCCCTCACCGTTATCCCGAGCCAGGTGCACGGCAACTTTAGTGCCCTCCGTGAGCTTGTCGACTCCGGTCATGACGACGGTGTCACCGGGTAGTAAACCCGACGTGATTTCGCTGTCGCTGCCTTCGACGGTGCCGACCGTGACGTTACGCACTGTCACGGTCGAGTCCGGCTTCACCAGAAACACGTACGTAGTTTGTGTATTGCGCTGGATAGTGGCTGTGGGCGCAAGCGTAACCCCCTGCTTCAACTGAACTTGCAGACGCACATTGATAAACTGGTTTGGGAACAGCTTGTTGGACTTGTTGTCGAATATCGCCCTCAGGCGCAAACTCCCGGTGGTCGGGTCGATCTGATTGTCCACGGTCGAGAGA
>JASHOO010000661.1 GCA_030041035.1 Bryobacteraceae bacterium
TGATGGGTTGCTTACCGACGCCAAGGGTATTCTATCTTCGATCCCTCATCGGCCTTGTAGCATCCGAGCTGTGACAACACGTAGCGAATCTGACCAGCTTTTCGAGTGAGCCCCCATCGCCGCCGGGACTGGACGCGCATATTTTCGTGTTGAGCCGGAGCTTGCTGTGTGTTTTGATGCTGGGCGGACTGTCGGCCGTTGCAAGCGAGCTTTCGGATGGCCGAATCGAAATCTCTTCAGGTGCGGGCCGAAGCGTTCAATCTGTTCAATCATGCTCAGTTTTACGGCCCCAATTCTGTGAACGGCAATATCAGCACGGCGACGTTCGGCGACGTGGTCAGTAGTGCCGCACCGCGGCTGATGCAGATCGCGGTCAAGATGGTGTTCTAGAAGCGATCTGTTGCGAGCGTTTGGCTGGAGCGCTTCTCGCAATCCGGCAATCAGGTGAAGCTAAAACTGGGAAGGCTCTTCGGACTCGGCGAGATCGAACAAGTGATGCTGTCCTGATATGCTCGACACCTTAACGTGTCCGCGAGAATCCGCAATACCGACGCAACGAAGAATCTCGCAGCAAAAGGTCGATTTGCTGCAAGTGCTTGGGAATCTGTGGCTGGGAGGCAGGGACTCGAACCCCGATACGCAGATCCAGAGTCTGCAGTCTTACCGTTAGACGACCTCCCAGGAGCCTCTATTTTAACATTTGAGGGTGCGGCCGCCGGGCGGCGAACCTTGCGCGAACGATCAGCCCTGCCCCGCCCCGACACTGAGCGTGAACTGCATCAGGCCGGAACGGCATAGGTACTCGAGCAGCAGGATCATTTTGTGCTCCTGATCCTGATCCCGCAATGATCCTGCCGAACAACGGCATCCGGCTTCCCGCCGGCTGCGGTCAAACTCCTTGATCGCTTCGGCCAACTGTGCGCGGCTGCCCTGCCATCGCCAACCGCTCTCCAAAATACAGGATCCTAGGAATTCCGCAATATATTGCAGTTCGTCGGTAGCCAGACCCAGCAAAAACCGCTTGATATCACGTTTTTGAGAGTCGTCCGCGCATAAACTCAAGGCGCGGACCAAGGCTGACTTCTTCGCTGCGGCAACCGGCACTAGCAGGACTCCTGTTTCGCCAGAATCAACACAACCCTGTGTCTGTATTATTACGAAAACAAGAACCCCCGCGCAAGAGCCTTTGACGAAGGATTTTACGCGTTTTTGGCAGGATTCGACCGCTTGCCGCGGAACTTCCAGATCAGGTCGGTGACCAGCGCTTCGACTTGATCGCGCACCTGGGCATACACTTCCTCGGATTCCCCGATGGGATCACGTACCTTCCACTCCACGACCGGGGACCGGATACCGTGCGGCAGTCCGAGGCCGCTCATATTCACCACCAGGTCGCACTCGTTGGCCTCATCCAGGCGGAAGGCCTTGGAATATTGCCCGGAGATATCAACGCTCTTCTCCGCCATGGTTCGCACTGTCTCCTCGACGACCATGCCGGCCGGCGCCAGCCCTGCGCTTTCCGCGGCCACAATATCGGCGCCATATTCGTGAGCGAACCCCTCCGCCATTTGGCTCCGGCAGCAGTTGCCGATGCAGACAAAGAGCACGCGTTTTCGCTTCTCAGGATTCACAGTTTGGATAGAAACAGATCGTGGACCCGCGAATCCGAGCCTAGCTCCGGATGAAAGGTGGCCACGAGATGGCGTCCCTGCTCCACCAGAACCGGGTCGCCTTGGTAGCTCGCCAGCACATGAGCGTCCGGCCCCACACGGCGAATAATCGGTGCACGAATGAACACAGCTTCCAGTTCACCGGAATGCGTGCGCTGTTCGAACTCCGGCGCGGGTTCGATGTGCGCCACGCGGCTGTCTATCTGGCGGCCGTAGCCGTTGCGTTCCACGCTCATGTTCATCAGTCCCAGGCTGGGTTGCGACGGGTGGGTGACGTCGGTAGCCAGCAAAATGGCTCCCGCACAGGTGCCGAAAATGGGCCGGAGGCGCCCGAACCCGGCGAGCGGCTCGAACAGATTTTCGAGCTCCAGCAGCTTCAGCATGGTGCTGCTCTCGCCGCCGGGAATCACCAGGCCATCCAGATTTGCAAGGTCCGCGGCCGTGCGGGCGAGCACCGGCTCAGCTCCCGCACGCGCCAGAGCCAGGCTGTGTGCTTCAAAATCGCCCTGTAATGCCAGCACTCCGACCCTTTTCATCTACCAGCCCCGGGTTTGCAGCAGCTCCGATTCCTGTAGTTTGGATACGTCGATTCCGTGCATTCCGATCCCCAGCTCTTCGCTGGCTTCGAGCAGCTTTTGCGGGTCGTTAAAATATGTCGCGGCTTTCACAATCGCTCGTGCCCGCGCTTCGGGATCGTCGGATTTGAAAATACCCGAGCCCACGAACACCGCTTCCGCGCCCAGTTGCATCACCAGCGCAGCGTCGGCCGGAGTCGCGATGCCGCCGGCCGAGAAATTCGGGACAGGCAGCTTGCCGTGCTGCGCCACGTCCTCCACCAGCTCCAGCGGCGCTTGCAGTTTCTTCGACTCGGCCACCAGCTCCTCTTTGCCCAGCACGGTGAGCTGCTTCATTTCTTTCTGAATTGTGCGCATGTGCCGCACGGCCTCGACGATGTTGCCCGAACCCGCTTCGCCCTTGGTGCGAATCATGGCTGCGCCCTCAGCAATGCGGCGCAAGGCCTCGCCCAGATTGCGCGCGCCGCAAACGAACGGAACTTTGAACGTGCGCTTGTCAATGTGGTGCTCTTCGTCGGCGGGGGTGAGCACCTCGCTCTCATCCACGTAATCCACGCCCAGCGCTTCCAGAATCCGCGCTTCCATGAAGTGACCGATGCGCGCCTTCGCCATCACCGGAATGCTGACGGTGTGCATGATCTCGCGGATCTTGCTGATAGGCGCCATGCGGGCCACCCCGCCCTCTTTGCGGATATCGGCGGGAACGCGCTCGAGCGCCATCACCGCTGCGGCGCCGGCCTTTTCCGCAATCAGGGCCTGATCCGCATTCGTGACGTCCATGATGACGCCGCCCTTGAGCATCTCCGCCAGGCCCACTTTTACCCGAAATGTGTCGTCCAGATACATACGCTCTCCTGTTCGATTTTCAAACCATGGCCGGCGCGGGCTCCCGCTTCCAGGCGCCCCGCAGCCTCTCTAACTCGCTTGAAAAAATTTCCCCCAGAATCTTTATGCCTCTATCGATCCGCTCCGGACCGAGACCGGCAAAGCTCAGGCGCAGCCCGCCGGGTTGCGGCCGGTTTACGCTGAAATACCTTCCCGGTAGGTAAGTCACGCCTTCGCGCTGCGCCCGGGCCAGCAACTCGCCGGCATCCAGCGGTTCCGGCAGGCGAATCCATAGATTCATCCCGCCTTGCGGGCGAGTAAAGTCGGTTCCCGGCGGCAGGTACCGCTGGCACGCTTCGAGCGCCGCCGCCAGCCGTTCGGCCCCGGCCTTCAGAACGCGTTGGTGATGCGCTTCCAGGCGGCCGGACATCGCAAAACGCAACAGCGACGCCTGCGAAAGCTGATCGCTATGCAGATCGGAAAGCTGCTTGGCTTCCATCATGCGCGCGATCAGCGCCCGCGGACCAATGGCCCACCCCACGCGCAGGCCAGGAAAAGAGATCTTGGAAAAACTCCGCAGCAGGATCGTGTCGCCGGTCTCGTCCATCTGCTTGATCGTAGTGATCGGCTCGCCCTCGTACCGCAACTGCCCGTAGATGTCGTTTTCGATCAGTGGCGCGCCCGCAGTACGGGCCAGGCGCAGAACTGCGGCGCGCGCCTCGGCGGTCAGCGTGGCCCCCGTCGGATTCTGGAAATTCGAGGTGACCACCACCGCTTTCGCCGGGGCTTTCCCCAGCGCCCGCTCGAGCTGCGCCGGATCCATGCCGTCGGTCTGCACCGGGACTCCCGTCAGCTCCACGCCGGCTTCCGCAAAGAGGTTCTTCAAACCGGGATAGACGGGTTCCTCAACTAAGACCCGGTCCCCGGGCCGGATCAGCACCCGCCGCACGAGATCGAGCGCCTGCTGGCAGCCGGTTGTGATGATGAGATCATCGTCCGCGCGCATCACGCCTTCCCGCTGCGCGCCCGCGATCAGGTATTGGCGCAGCGGCTCATATCCGCCGGGTGAGCCCAATTGAAGCACGGACGTGAAATCCGGCCCCCCCATGACCTCCTGGCAGCTCAACCGGAAATCATCGACCGGAAACAGTTCTTCCGAAGGCCGTGAAACTGCGAAACTGATGGACCCTGCCACCACCGGCTGAACCGAACTCCGGCTTCCCGGCTCCAGGAGCGCGTTCCAGTTCAGTCCTTCCATACCCGGGATTTCGGCGCCTGTCACGTAACTTCCGCGGCCCACATGCCCTGCAATCAGGCCCTCGGATTCCAGCAGTTCATAAGCAGCGGAAACGGTTGTCCGATTCAGTCCAAGTAGGCCAGCCAATTCTCTTGTTGGCGGGAGACGCTCACCGCGCTTCAGAGCCCCGGAACGAATCAGCTCGCTGAAATAGCGGTGCAGTTGCTGATAAAGAGGCACTTCAGACTGAGGATCGAGCTGCGGGTAGGCCGTCACTTTACAAAAGAAGATACCATTTTGGACTGGCAGGCGCAAGCCAATGCCTGCTAAAATGTCCCTTTCATGATCCAAGACGACATCCGTACGCTCGAAGCCGATGCCTGCGCTCGCATCGGCGCCGCCGCGACGCTTGAGCAACTTGAGGCCATCCGTGTAGAAGCGTTGGGACGAAAAGGCGTTCTCGCGCAGATTAGCAAGGAGATGGGCAAACTCGCTCCGGAGGAGCGGGCGCAGGCAGGGAAGCTGTTAAACGCCGCCAAACAATTGCTGGAAGAGGCGTTCGAGCGGCGAAAGCGGGAATTTGACGAGTCTCGACTTGCTGCGCGTTTGGATGCGGAGTGGCTGGACCTGACCCTTCCAGCGCCGGGTCCGCGGCCGGGGAGCCTGCATCCCATCACTCAGATCCAGATGGAAATTGAGGATCTGTTCGTTTCGCTTGGGTTTATGGTCCTCGATGGGCCGGAAGTCGAGACCGAATATCACAATTTCGACGCGCTGAACATCCCGCGGGACCATCCGGCGCGCGATGCGCAGGATACCTTCTGGCTGACGGACGGCAATCTGCTGCGCACGCACACTTCGCCGGTTCAAGTTCGGGGGATGGAACGGTTCCGGCCGCCGCTGCGCATGATTGCCCCGGGCCGGGTGTTTCGCAACGAGAGCGTGGATGCGTCGCACGAGCACACGTTTTACCAGATCGAAGGCATGATGATTGACCACGACGTTTCAGTGGCGCATCTGCTTTATTTTATGAAGACCCTGTTGCGCGAAGTTTTCCGCCGTGACGTGAGCCTGCGGCTGCGGCCGGGGTTTTTCCCGTTCGTGGAGCCGGGCTTTGAGCTGGATGTCCAATGTTTCATCTGCGGCGGCGCGGGCTGCCCGGTATGCAAACAGAGCGGCTGGGTGGAACAACTGGGTTGCGGCCTGGTGAATCCGAACGTCCTGCGGACGAGCGGCATCGACCCGGAACAGTGGAGCGGCTTCGCGTTCGGCCTGGGACTGACGCGGCTCGTGATGATGCGCTACGGTGTTGAGGATATCCGCCTGCTCCAGAGCGGAGACTTGAGATTCCTGCGACAATTCTAAATTTCACCGTAAGAACACCGAGGCACAGAGAAGTTGAAATTCTCCTACAACTGGTTACGCGAATACGTCGACGGGCTCGACATCTCCCCCGCGAAGCTCGAGACTCTGATCACGATGAAGACCGCCGAGTGCGAGGGGATCGAGGAAGTGGGCGCCTATCTGGGCGAAGCGTGCGCAGCGCGGGTGGAAGCGGTTGAGCCGATTGCCAACTCGCATAACGTAAAAGCGCGGGTGGAAACGGGGCCGTCTGGCGCGAAGACAGTGGTTTGCGGCGCCCCAAATTGCCGCGTTGGCGTAGTGACGGTCTACGTGCCACTGGGCAGGAAGGTCATTCAGGGGATTGAAAGTGACGGAATGCTCGCGAGCGGCGCGGAGCTGGGGATCAACCGCGACGACTCGGCGATTATCGAGATCCAAAACCAGGCGTCACTCGATCGCTGCAAGCCCGATAGCGTAATCGAGATCGACAACAAATCCATCAACCACAGGCCGGATCTGTGGGGGCATTTCGGAATGGCGCGTGAGGTCGCGGCGATCTCGCGGCAAAACCTGCGGGATCCCGTGAAGCTCGATCTCCTGCCCGCCGGCCCCGCGCCGGTGAAGATCGAGATCGCAGATTTCGACTTGTGCCCGCGGTTCAGCGCGATTGTTTTTGAGAATGTCAAGATCGCGCCGTCGCCACTGTGGCTGCAATACCGGCTGAGTGCTATCGGGCTCAATCCGATCAACAACATCGTCGATTTGACCAACTCCATCATGGCCGAGCTCGCTCAGCCCATGCACGCCTACGATCGCGACAAGCTCACCGGCAGCACCATCTTCGTACGTGCCGCGAAAGCCGGCGAGCGCATGATGGCGTTGAACGACGAAGAGTACACCCTCAAGCCCAGTAACCTGGTAATCGCCGATGCCGCAGGACCGATCGGGATTGCCGGTGTGATCGGCGGGCAGGGCACGGCGATTTCGGACCAAACCACCAACGTGGTTTTCGAAAGCGCCAATTTCCACGCGGCAAGCGTGCGGCGCACATCGATGGCGATCAAGCTGCGCACCGATGCCTCCATGCGCTTTGAAAAGGCGCAGGACCCCGTCAACACGGTGCGTGGTCTCGCGCGCGTGGTAGAACTGATGCGGGAAGTTTCGCCGGGCGCGCGGCTGGTGGGCGGGTTGGGCGATCAGAAGCGTGATCTGCCGGCGCTGCCCCAAGTGGAGCTCTCCGTGGACTGGGTAGCGCGCAAACTAGGCCGCGCGGTGGGTGTAGCGGAGATTCGCGACATCCTCGAAAGTCTCGGGTTTGGTGTGCGCGAGAATGGGCCGAAAGCTCTCGTGGTGACCATCCCTTCATGGCGTGCAACCAAGGACATCTCGCTCAAGGATGATCTGGTGGAAGAAGTCGGCCGCATGGTGGGCTACGATTCGATCGTGCCCCAGGCTCCGGCGGTGCTGGATACGGTGCCGCCGCAGGATGACTCGCGGGCTTTCCATCGCGAAGCGCGCGCCATGTTCACGGCGCAGGGATTCACCGAAGTCCACAACTATTCGTTCGTCAGTGACGATCTGGCGCGGAAGTTCGGCTTCGATCCGGATGATCACGTGCGCGTGGCGAACCCGATCGCATCCGATCAAAACCTGCTGCGTATGTCGCTTGTACCGGAGATCTACGGCAACATTACGGAGAACCGGAAGCACTTCGAGCGGTTTCGCCTGTTCGAGATCGGTCGCGAGATCCACAAACGCCCGCATGGCTTGCCACTCGAGGTCACTCACCTGGTTGCTTCGATCTACAGCAAGGAGGAGGGCAGCGCTGACCTGTTCGAGCTGAAGCGCGCAGCGGAGTGTCTGATGCCCGGTGCGGAAGCGTGCCCGACTGCGGCGCGCGCGTATGAGCATCCGGCGCGGTCGGCGGAAATTCTCTGGCGCGGCGAGCGCGTGGGCCGTATCTTCGAGCTGCATCCGAACCTGGTGGACGGGCGCGCGGCGTTGCTCGATCTCGACCTGGACCTTGTGCAGAAACTCCGTCCACGAGTCAAGACTTACACGCCACTGCGCCGCTATCCTTCGAGCCAGTTCGATCTGTCAGTGATCGCGGGTATCCGTGAACTGGCAGCCGATCTGCGCACCAAGGTCAAAGACTTCGCTGGTGATTTGCTGGAGTCGATCGAGTATCTGCGGCAGTACTCGGGGCCGCCGCTCCAGGAAAACACGAAAAGCGTCTCATTCCGCCTGACCGTCGGCTCACCCGAGCGAACGCTGTCTTCCGATGAGGTGGGCGCCATCCGCGCGCGGATCATTGAAGGCATGCGCGGCCTCGGCTACGAGCTGCGAGTCTGATCTTGACGCTCAGCACACAGAGGGCCAGTAAAGGCGGTTGGGTCGACGTGCGTACGCTGCCAATCGGGCCCAATGGACGCGCGCTGTGCCGTTGGTGCGCGATCGAAGTCCCGCGCGGCCGCCGCACTTTCTGCTCCGCCGATTGCGTGCATGAGTGGAAGTTGCGTACCGATCCGGGCTACTTGCGGGAGCAGGTCTTCGCCCGCGATCACGGCCTATGCGCGGCGTGCGGTACCGATACGCAGAGGCTGCGGAAGGAGCTTCGCAAGCTCGATTACCGGGCGCGCCGGCAATTTCTGAAAGAATGGAAGTTGAATGAAGGTTGCCGCCGTAGTTTGTGGGAAGCCGATCACGTGGTCCCGGTGGCGGAGGGCGGCGGCGAGTGCGATTTGGAGAATATGCGCACGCTCTGCTTGAAGTGCCATCGAGCGGTGACGGCGGAGCTACGGAACAGGCTGGCCGCAAAACCATGACCCGGCGGCCCGCGATCTGGAGGCTGAAAGCGCGCGAGCTCAAGCTGGGCGATCGCACGCTCATCATGGGTGTGCTCAACGTGACGCCCGATTCCTTTTCCGATGGGGGCAAATATCTGGATCCCGACCGCGCCTTTGCCCGCGCCATCGAGATTGAAGAGCAGGGCGCCGACATCATCGACGTGGGCGCCGAATCAACCCGCCCGGGTTCCACGCCCATTTCGGCGGCCGAGGAGATCCGGAGACTCATCCCTGTACTGAAACGCCTGCGGGGCAAGTTTGCGGTGCCCATCTCGGTCGATACCTATAAAGCCGAGGTGGCGGAACTGGCGATCGAGCACGGCGCAGAAATTATTAACGATCCCTCAGGCCTGACGTTCGAGCCGCAGCTAGCCAAGGTTGCCGTGCATCACGATGCCGGGTTGATTTTGAATCACCTGCGTGGACGTCCCGAGACCTGGGCCAAGCTGCCTCCGCTGCGCGATGTAATGGGGACGATTACGCAGGAGCTGGAGGCGACCGTCAGCCGCGCGCGCCATGTGGGCGTGGACCGCGCGCGCATCGTCATCGATCCGGGAATCGGTTTCGGAAAGCGCAAGGAGCAAAACTCCGAGATTCTGGCGCGCCTGGCGCAACTGGCCCGGCTGGAGCTGCCGCTGCTGGTCGGGCCCTCGAGGAAATCATTCCTGGCGCAACAGACCGAGGAGCAGACGCGTTATGCCACTGCGGCAGCCGTCACCGCCTCAATTCTCGGGGGAGCACACATCGTGCGTGTTCACGATGTCGCGGAAATGAAGGTCGCGGCGGAGCTTGCCGATGAGGTACTCCGTCACGCCGGAGAGTAACTCGGCCGTCACCGCCACGCGCCTACTTGTGCACATCCAAATGGCGGCGTACCCTGGCTACGCCGATGACGGGAGTGTGCTTCGCGGCTAATGGAAATCGGCTAAACTTCTCCATCAACCGGAAGGAAGGCAACGGGTCGTTGCGTCGGGAGTGCGACGCTACAAATTGTTCCATTTGTTAGTCCACCAACAACTTGGTCCAATTGCTCGTTTGTCAGTTCTTCCAGCCTGCTTCCGGTTTCGTCTGTTCGCTCATGTTGTTTCTCCTCTCAATTCGGCAGGACGACTGAAATGGTAAGCAAGTGGATATTAAATTTCACCGCGCGTTTCAGGCCGCCGAATGAGTGGCTAGCCCTGCCTCGCTTTACGTGGCCGGGATCGGGTCGATGCGGTAGACCCAATCCGGAGTCTCGGCGGCCGAGCCATTCACGGCGCCTGTAATCGCTTCGACGATTTGGTGCATGGGTGACAGCGTGCACACCGGGTCGGTCGCCGCGGCATCACCCGCGAGCAGCATGGCCTGGCAGCGGCATCCGCCGAAATCCTGCGTACGGCGGTCGCAACTTCGGCATGGCTCCGGCATCCACTCTTCGCCGCGAAACTTGCGGAAGGCGGGTGACTGCTCCCAGATCCAGCGGAGATCATGTTGCTGCACGCTGTCAAATGCGAGGCCGGGAATCACCCCTGCGGCGTGACAGGGCAGCGCGCGCCCGCCGGGATCGATCAGGATTACACTGCGGCCCCATCCGCCCATGCAGGCTTTCGGGTATTTCGCGTAATAGTCGGGACCGACGAAATCGACGCGCATGCGCCCTTGTAAACGGCCACGCGCCGCATTGATGATCTCGAGCGATTGCTCCCACTGCGCGCGCGACGGCAGCAGCGCATCGCGATTGCGCAGCGCCCAGCCGTAGTACTGCACGTGCGCGATTTCCAGCCGGTCGGCCGCCAGTTCTTCGGCCATTGCGATCATCTCCGGCAACCGTTCGAGGTTCCGCCGGTGCACGACGATGTTCATGGTGAAGGCGACGCGGTAACGCTTGATCAGGCGGGCCAGTTCGACTTTCAGCGCATGCGTGCGCGTGCCGGCGATTTCGTTGGCGGCCTGTTCCTCCGCGTCCTGAAAACTCAGCTGGATGTGGTCGAGGCCGGCACTCACCAGAGCGGCCAGCCGTTCTTCGTGGAGCCCGATGCCGGACGTGATCAGGTTCGAATACAGGTTCGCTTTACGAGCAGCAGTGACCAGCGCCGACAAGTCGGTTCGAGCCAGCGGCTCGCCGCCCGTCAGGTGCAGTTGCAAAACGCCCAGCTCGGCGGCCGATGCAAATACCTTGGCCCACGCTTCGGTGGGTAGCTCGCGCAGCCGCGGCTGCATTTCGAGGGGGTTCGAGCAATAGACGCAGTGCAGCGGGCATCGGTGCGTGATCTCGGCAATCAGCGATAGCGGGCCGGATGCCATCATGAGTCCGTCACGCAAGCTCCACAACACCCTTCTGGTGAAGACGCTCGAGGAAGATGTGGACCTCGGATTCGATGCGGGCCGGGTCGGTGGATGCGAATTCCGCCTGTAGCTCGCGGATAATATCAGCCACGTTGCGGCTGCCGTCGCAGCGCTCCACGATCTTGCGTCCGGGACCTGCGAGGCGCAAAACACCCTCAGGTATCAACAGGACGTCGCCTTGCTGGGGCGATTGGCTCAAGCGGCAGCCCGCGCGCAGTCGCGGCTGGCTCGCTGCCGAAAACCGGCTCACGCGCCCTCCATCCGGAACGCCCCTGGCGGCGGCCAACCGGGATTCACATAAGAAAAGTAGAGGGCGTCGAGCTGTGCCCAAAGGATGTCGCACTTGGCGCGCAGTGCGCCGATCGCCAATTCCTGTTCGGCCCGCGTCGTTGCGTGCGCAGTGACCCAGTCGAGCGCGAACCGGGCATCGTCAGGTGCCTGCGTGAGACGCGCTTCGAAATAGGCCAGACCGCCTTCCAGCCAGGGATAATGCTGGCGCAGCTTGTCCATGCGCAGCGCGATCAGATCGCGGGAGAACATCTCGGTTAGAGAGGATGCCACGGCCTCCAGGAAACTCTTGCGCGAAACCAGCTCCAGATACGCGTTGACAGCGTAGCGCGTAGCGGGAAGAACTTCGCGCGCAGTCGCGACGCGCTCGCGGTCCAGGCCGGTCGCCTCAGCCAGGCGCAGCCACCGCTCGATACCGCCGTCGCCGGCGCGCTCGCCGTCGTGATCCACCACACGCTTCCGCCACCGGCGGCGGAACTCAGGATCGTCGCAGCGGGAGAGAATTAATGCGTCTTTGACCGGGATCTGGCTCTGGTAATAGAAGCGATTGAGCGCCCACGCCTGTAGCTGGCTGCGCGTGAGCTTGCCTTCGTGCATCAGCAGATGGAAAGGGTGGCGGTGGTGATAGCGCTCTTCACCCACCCCGCGCAGGCGGGCAGCCAGTTCCTGAGCGGTGAGCAGGGCGGATGGAGCGGCCGAGGTCACAATTCGAACTCCATGCCGTCGCAGGCGACCTCCCAACCGGCTTCGCGCACCGAGCGGTGCTCGGGACTGTCCTCGTCAAGAATGGGATTGGTGTTGTTCACGTGGATGTAGACTTTGCGCGGGCGCTCGAGCTGAGCCAATCGCGTCAGGCTTCCGTCCTGCCCTGATACCGGCATGTGGCCCATCTGGCGCGCGGTCCGGCCGGACCCCTGAACCCGGATCAGCTCGTCGTCGGTCCAGAATGTGCCGTCGAACAGGAGCAGATCGCTCGTTTTCAAATATTCGAGCCAGGTATCCTCAACCGACGGCACTCCCGGCATATACACCAAACGCCGTCCTGATGGCGCTTCGAGCCGCAAACCGAGCAAGGCGTCCTGAGCGGGCAAGGAAGCGGCGAGCGCGGTATCTACATAATGGGGATAGTTGCCTGCGATCGCAAACGGCAGACACTGGATACCCGACCTCGTGCCGTTCACCGAAACGAGCTCAAGGTCCTTACCCGCAGTCAGCTCGTCCCAGGTAATTTGCTTCCTGACCATGGCGAAGATGATGTTGCTGTCCATAATTATCCTGCGGTTCGAGGGCGTCGCGTAAACCCGCAGCGGCTGCGATTCACGGAGCATGATCAGGCCGAGAATCTGATCGAGATCTCCGCCCGGGAGCACAAAAGCGGCGATAGGCGTTTCGCGGGATTGAGTTGCAGCGTGAAGCTCGGGAAAGGCTTCGATCTGGCGGGGAAGATCCGGAGATGCGCTCAGCAGGAACCAGCTGGCGTGGCCCGAGCAGACAGCCACCTGCACCTGCGTACGGGCGGACCCCCTGAAACTATTAGCCCGCAAGCGGCGGCAATTCGAGCAGGCACAATTCCACTGTGGGAATCCGCCACCGGCCGCGGATCCGAGGATTTTGACCCGCACACGGGCCGTTTAGAACTCTGGATTAGCGTACGTGCTGATTTCGCAACTGCAGGAAGCTTCCTGGAAATCGGGTGTCGTCCATTCCATGGTTCATGTCTCCCTAAGGGTGAAGTCTAAAAAGGCCATTGTAGCCGGTGGCAGGCCATTTAAGCAAATCGTTTTTAGCCGTGGCAAAGGTTGTGTGCCAAAAACCACTGGGCACATTCGCCGCCCACCGGAATCCTTGAGTACCAGCAGCGCCAGCAGCGGCCAGCAGCGCCAGCAGCGCCCAAGGCTTGCACTCCGTGCCGCCGGGGACTATCATGCAGCGATCCGCTAAGGAGGATCCCATGGCCAACTATCTGCTCCAGGTGGGCTACACGCCGGAGGCGTGGTCCGCCATGATCGCTAATCCACATGACCGCATCGGTGAAGTCCGGCCCGCGGTCGAAAAGCTCGGTGGGAAAATTCAACACGCCTGGTTCGCTTTCGGCGATTACGATCTCATCGCCATCGTCGAAATGCCTACCAACGTTGAGGCCGCCGCTTTCTCACTCGCCGCTGCTGCGGGCGGCGCCTGCCGCGCCATTAAGACCACCCCCCTCATGACTACCGCCGAGGGCATCGAGGCATTGAAGAAAGCCGGCACCTCCGGATACAAAGCGCCGGCGCGGGCGGCTCGCGCCTGAAAGCCGGAGACTGACGTTTCCAATCGGTCGTTCGGCAGAGCCTGCGTACTGGCGAGGCATGCCTCGCCATCGCGCTTAGCTCTTTTTTACCGTCACCGCTCCGCGGTCGGTCGTGATCGTAATCACCGGTCCGTCGCCCACCTTGCCTTTCACCGTTCCGCCATCGCCTTCGGTCGCGGTTTCGAGCGGCGCGCCGTATTCGTTCTGTGCTTCCCCGCGCGATGTGGTCGCGCGAATCTCGAACTTGGCCGCTTCCGGCAGCTCCAGCTCGATATTTCCCGACCGGCTCCGCGCGTCGATCCGCGCCAGCGGCACTTTGCCCGGCTTCAGCTCGATATCCCCGCGCTCGGTTTCTAGCTCGACCGGTTGCGTGAAGTCTTCCATGTGAATGTCGTGCGATTTCGTGGTCACGTGCACCGGCCCGATCACATTGCTGGCGTTCAACTCGCCCAGGTCCATGGTGATTGTTCCCGGCAGCTTCTCCACCCGCAAATCGGTGTTGCGCGATTCCAGGTGTAGCGGCTTGGCCAGGTTCTTGAACTGCAACGTGCCCGAGTAAGAGCCGCTCACCGATACCTGCCCTCCAACGTTCTCCAGCTCGACATCCGACCCGTGCCCCTCTATCGCCAGGTCACCCTTGACGTCCACGGCATGCACGATATCGCTGCGTTGCAAATCTACCTTGACGCCGCCGCCGATGGAGCTCAGCCGCACGCCCGCGTTGCCGCTCGATATGTCTACATCGCCCCCAAGATCCGTCACATCGTAATCGCCGTAATTTCCCCGCCCCTCGATGCTCGCGTTGTGCGGGACGCCGACTTCCAGGTCGCAGGAGATTCGCTGCACGTGCGATACCTTGTCCTCGTTGGTCCGTACCACGATCTGGTTGCCGTCCTCGACGATCTCGATCGGTGTTCTCTGGTCTGCTAGATCGGCGTCGCGTTTGTTGTACGCCCGGATCATTTTGTGCTCGTCAACTTTGATTTCGCCATCGTCGGCGCCGTTGATCCGCACGTTGCCTCGCAGATTTTCGAACACCACGTGCACCGGGCCTTTCACCGGTTTTATTTGCGTGTGGTGGTAGTCGTAC
The DNA here is from genome assembly GCA_030041035.1 of Bryobacteraceae bacterium. Taxonomy (GTDB): domain Bacteria; phylum Acidobacteriota; class Terriglobia; order Bryobacterales; family Bryobacteraceae; genus QHXW01. The sequence continues at coordinate 14,491 of JASHOO010000661.1, forward strand.
TCCTCGCCGAACATTTCCAGGCCCGTCGCACTGAACGGCGCCAGATGCACGCCGTGCCGCTCCGCCGCATACATGCCGGAGCCGATGACGCATAGCAGAATGATCAGAGCCACTTCCCCGCCCGACAGGCCTCCCGCGGGCAGCGGGCTCGAGCGCGCTGCTTCGATCAATACTTCCACCAGCCGCAGGACTCCCCATGCGATGAGAATAAACGGCCAGTATTGCGCGATCAGTTGGAAAAGCGGCATGTCCTCCCAGAGGTTATGCATGAGGAAGGCTGCACCAATCAGGATCAGGATCAGCGGCCCGGTAATCGAACGCCTCGGTCTCATTGTGCCCCTCCCGGCGTCGGTCCGCTCCGCGCGGCCCGTCCAGCCAGGGTCAGCAGGCCGATCACGATGAGCAGAACGGGCCACGTCTGCATGAAACTGTAAGGCGTGAAGTGATCGAGTGCGAATAGCGTTCCGATCGTGATCAGAATGATGGGGCCGCGCACCGCGCGCACCAGGTTGTTAGCGGTGTTCATGATGCACCTCCTGGCCCGAGCCGGCCGTTGCGCCCGCTCCCGCCACCCTTCCGTAAAGCAAATATACTCCAAGGAGAATCAGCAGCACCGGCCAGTAGCGCAGGATTCGGTCCAGCCGGATGATATCGGTCGTGTCGAGCAGCAACAGCACGCCTACCACGATCAGCAACACTGCACCCATTGGGAAACTCGAGCCCCGCGCGTGCAGGTCAATCAGGCTGGAAAACTCGTCCACCGGCTGGCCGGCGCGCCGCCGCAGTGCCGTCTGGTAGGCCTCGATCGCCATGTAGAAAACCCAAACCACAATCAGAATCACGAAGAGCGGCGTCAGCCCGCCCGACGAGCCCGAGCTCAGGATGCTCAGCAACAGACCCCAGATGATCGCGTGCACTAAGCCCTTGGCATATTGACCGTTGTAGATCGCGCCCACACCCGGAACGATCAGCCCCAATGTGAAAGCCAGGCCCGGAGACACATTGGCATCGGCTACCGGCGGTGCGGACGGCGTCGGGGCCGGCACCGGTGGCGGAGGCGGGGTCGCGGCAACCGGTGGCGCGTGCTCCTCGCAAAACACCGTGCCTTGCACTTGGTGCTTGCATGCGTCGCATAGTGGCTTTCCGCAGGTTCGGCAGAAGGCCGTTGCCGGTGTTTCCGGATGTGTGAGACAGTTCATAACCAAATCCCCTATCTTGCCCCAGCTTTTGCTGGCGGCGTTTGCTTGCCCGGTTGGCTGGACTCCGGCTGGGCTGGAGGTTGGTACACGGGCAGCCGCCGCTCGTCAGTCGTTTCTGCAGGCGCGGTCGCGGTGTCCTGCTCCTGCTGCTCGCGCCACTCCCGCAGCCGCGATTGTATCTGATACACAAAACGCAAACTCTCGTAAAATTTCACCGACCGTTCCCAACCACGCTCCACCCGGTCTTCTACGCCCGCCCAAACGTGCCCTGGCTCGAGGTCCGCGGGGTTCAAGCGCTTCCCGGGGATGCCCGCGCAGCGCGCCATCATCCCAAAGAACAAAATCGTCAGGGAAAACCCCATCACCATCCGCGGCTGGAGCATGGGCTGAAACAGCCGCTCGAACCATCCGCGGATCCCCCTGCGCACCCGCGTTTTCGCCTCCGGCATCTGGGCGATGGTGAACAGCCGCGTCACTAGCTCCGGCGGCGGTTCCACTTCCGCTACCCGCTCCAGAAAGCTCAGCGCTGCGCCTGCATCCCGGGCCAGTTCCGCACAAGCGGCGCACCCGGCCAGATGCCGCTCGAGTTCGGCCCGCTCGGCCGCCCCCAGCGTCCCGTCCAGGTAATCGCACAGCGCGATTTCGAAGTTCGCGCACGTCATAACGCCGCCCTTTGCCGCCGCAACAGCCGCGCCAGCTCCGCCCGCCCCCGGTTCAGCCGCGATTTCACTGTCCCTTCGGGAATCCTCAGCACATCGGCAATCTCACGGTACTCCAACTCCTGTAAATCGCGAAGCACCACGGTTTCCCGTAATTCCGGCGAGAGCTTCCCGAGCGCCGCCTGCAGCACTTCGCTCGCTTCACGCCCCGCCAGCACCCGGTCCGGCTGCACCGAGGCCTGCCCCTCGTATTCCTTCTGCCCCAGCGTCGGAAGCTGGTCCTCGATCGGCTCCGTCGCGCGGTCTAGTTTCGTACGGCGGTAGTGGTC
>JASHOO010000662.1 GCA_030041035.1 Bryobacteraceae bacterium
AGAATAGCCGATCCGCTCGCTAGTGCGGACCGCGCGTACCAGATTGCCGCGGCGCACTTCTACGCGGGCGATTACGATGCGGCGGAAGGGATGTTTCGCGCGATCGCGGAAGACCGCGGTTCGCCGTGGAGCGTGATAGCGCCGTACCTGGCCGCGCGGTGCGTGGTTCGCAAGGCCATGCTGAACGTCAAAGGCCAGGGTTTCGACCGGGAGGGATTAGCAGAGGCGAAAGCGCAGTTGCAGAAGATTCTGAATGATCCGGCCCGAAGCGCGGTGCATGCCGCGGCGCACCGGCTGCTCGATTACGTCGAAACACGGCTCAACCCAGGTGAGCGAATGGGTGTCCTGGGGCAGGAGCTGGTTCAAAAGGACGCGCAAACGAGCATCCAGCAGAACTCGTTGGATTACCGGTTTCTGTACGATCAGCTCGAAAGCGGGAATTTGGGTGGACTGAAGACTCTTCCCGTTGACGACGATCTGACGGCCTGGATTCTGGCGTTTCAATCGCACGATAGTGAGAGCGCGAAGACGGCAGTCAGCGAATGGCACAGCAAGCGAACGACGCCTTGGCTGATCGCTGCTCTTTCGATGGCACACGCCGGTGATCCCGCGGCGAATGAGCTGGTGGCCGCTGCGCAGAGTGTTCGACATGACTCGCCCGGCTATGCCACGGTGGCTTTTCATGCGATTCGGATCATGGAGGAGTCAAAACAAATGCAAGCGGCAAGGACGGCGCTAGAGAAACTCGTCGCTTCCGAAGCGGCGCACATGCCAGGCTCTTCGCTCAATCTGTTTCGCGCCGAGTGGATGAAAGCGGCTGACGGCTGGGAAGAGTTTCTGAAGTATTCGGTCCGGACGCCAGTGGGAACGGCGATTGCATTTACACAATACGATGTCCAGGGACAGCCGGAGTCTGAGGATTCCGGCACGCTCGAAAACAAGGCTCGCGCCGGCTTCGACGTGGATGCGACCAGGATTCTGAATGAACAGACGCCGGTGGAGCTTTGGCTGGATGCCGCGCGGAGGGGAACTCTGCCGGAACCGATGCGGCGTGAAGTCGCATCGGCGGGTTGGGTGAGGGCGGTTTTACTCGGCGACGAGAAGACGGCACGGGCACTGGCGCCGATTTTGCAGAATCTGAGACCCGAACTGAAGCCGGTGCTACAAGCGTATTTGGATGCCGGGGAAGCTCACGCGCGCAGATTCGCAGCCGTGTTCCTGATGCTACGCAATCCCGGAATGCGGCCTTTTGTGCAGGTCGGTTTTGGACGCGAGACGCCGGTCGACAAGATCGACGAGTTTCGCGACAACTGGTGGTGCTCATTCGCTCCTGGGACCGACAATTCCCTGCCGGGCTACTACCGCGACGCGTCAATCATGGGTGAGCCGTTGCGCGAGCTGTACCAGGACGGGGCGCCGAAGGCGCAATTCCTACCGCCGGATGTACAAGCGCGTGGTGCGCGCGAATGGTCGCAGCTGGCAACGCTCGCGGCAGCACCGGATTATCTGGCCGCGCAGACCATCGACTGGGCCAAAAGCAAGGCGGACGATCCGCGCGCGCCGGAGGCTTTGCACCTGGCGGTGCGCGCAACGCGTTACGGCTGTTCGGAACCACGGACACCGTATTCCAGGCAGGCATTTGAACTGCTCCACAAGCGATATCCGAATTCCGAATGGGCGCGGAAGACCAAGTATTGGTACTGATACAAGCCGAGGATTGAACCCTGCAAATCTTACGTTGGCGGAGGGAATATCTTGCCTGTGACCGAGGCGCAGGTCATGAAAGGGCGCAAGACGAAGGGGCTTAGTATTGGCACCAAAAATGCACTGCCTACCGGAACCTTCAAATCAGAACCCAGGGAGATGTCATGTGGAATAAGCGCGACGAAGTTCCATCCGCTCCGCCCGTGCAGCGGCCTACTCCGCTGGAACCACCCCAACCGGCTCCAGCTCCTCAACCAGTTGTACGCGATGCACCCAAAGTAACGGTCTCGAACTCTAGAGTGACGATCGGGCCCTCCATGATCATCAAGGGCGACATCGTGAGCAGCGAAGAAATTTACGTGGATGGTGAGGTGGAGGGCAAGCTGGAATTGAAGCACGGACTGACGGTTGGGCCGAACGGTAAGGTCAAGGCGAACATCAAGGCGCGAGAGGTGGTCATCAGCGGAGATGTACGGGGAAATGTGGACGTCTCAGAGAAGATTACGATTCACAGAAACGGGAGCCTGATCGGGGATCTCAAGGCGGCTGGGATCGTCATCGACGACGGGGCGTATTTTAAAGGAAGCATCGATATTGTGAGGTCCGCTCCCGTAGTTAAGGCGGCAGACGCCAAGGCAGCGAAGGCTTCTTAGAGCCGCCACAGTCGCCGGCGCGCAGCATGAAAATCGAAGTTGTGGAAGGCACGACAGGGCTGCTGCTGGTCCATGTACTGGGGAGAGAGAGGCTGGCGTGTGAAGCGGCTTACAATCGCTTTCTGATCGGCCACAAGCTGAAGGAGTGGAATCTAATCGTCAGGACGAATCTGCTAGACCGATCGCTGGTTGCTCAAAGCATCACCCCCGACGGACAGGTATCGAGCGAGATTATCATGGCGGCGCCGTCGGATATCCAGGCCAGGTTGACAGAATTGCTCGAAGTGGAACTGGACCGGTGGCTGGACCATGCCTCGGCGCAGGCAACATCGGATTGACGCACCTAGCGCTGCGCGATCAGGTTACCGGCGCGGTCCACGCGGAATCGCCAGCCGGGTGGAATGAGCGCGGTTGCCCCGTAATCCACGACTAGCGCCGGGCCGTGCGCGTGGCGCACGCTCGCCTGCTCGCGAACGAGCACGGGCACAGATTGAAATTTCCCTCCAGTCCAAATGCGGCGTGACTCGGGCCGGGTTTTGTCGCGCATGCGTTTAAAGGGCGGGCGCCTAGTTTTTGCTGCACGGACTGTAGCCCGCACTCTCACGGTGATGACTTCGGTGGCGCGTTGCGGGTCGCTATAACCGTAAATGCGCTGGTGCTCCTGGTGAAAGGATGCTCCCCAAGGGATGGTCAATTCGTAGCTCTGGCCGACGTAGCGGCAGTCTGCCATGCGCTCGAGGGTAGCGCCCGGCATGTCGCGCCGCGCGGCTCGCTCCAGCTCGAGGAAACACGGTTCGATTCGTGCGGCGTCCACAATGGATGACGAGTAGTCGCGCACGCGGTCGGCCAGCAGCATCCCCAGCGCCGAGAGCGCCTCGGCGAATCGTGGCACGATCACGGTACGGATTCCCAACCCCTCGGCCATCTCGCACGCGTGCAAACCGCCGCAACCACCGAAGGCCACAAGCGGGAAATCGCGGGGGTCGCGTCCGCGCTCGATCGATACCACACGGATGGCCCGCTCCATGTTGGCGTTGGCGATGCGCACAATGCCCTCTGCGGCGGCGATGGGATCGCGCTTCAGCATGCGGCCAATGCGACGGATCGCGGCTTCGGCGCGCGCCGTATAGATTTCCATCTCGCCGCTCAGGAACTGATGGGATGTGATGCGACCCAGCACGACGTGGGCGTCGGTAACCGTGGCCTGATCGCCCGTGCCATAACAAGCCGGGCCTGGGACGGCACCTGCGCTTTCCGGACCTACCCGGAGCAGGCCGCCCTCATCCACGCGCGCGATCGAGCCTCCGCCTGCGCCCACGGTGTGAATATCCAACATGGGGACGCGAACGGGAAGGCCATCAATGTAAGACTCGGTAGTTACGCGGAGCTGGCCGTCCCAGAGGCTGACGTCGGTAGAAGTGCCGCCCATATCGAACGTGAGGGCGTGGTCGAAACCGCTCCAACGTGCCGCGGCTCCCGCGCCGACTACGCCACCGGCGGGGCCGGAGAGTATGGTTCGCACGGCGTGGCGCCGTGCTTCCGCGGTTGAGATGAAGCCGCCGTTCGATTGCAAAATTGAAACCCGGTGCCGGCTGCCGCGCTCCACCTCGGAAAGATATTCGTCCATGAGCGGGCCGACGTAGGCGTTGATGAGGGTCGTCGAGGCTCGCTCGAATTCGCGGAATTCCGGCGAGACTTCATGTGAGCAGCAGAGATAGGATTGTTCCCGGAGGGTGCGCGCGGCGAGCTGCTCATTCTTCGGATTCGCGTAGGAGTGGAGGAAACAGATGGCCACGGACTCGACGCCGGCACGTTGCAAACGCCGCTTCAGGTGCGTAAGCTCCTGCCGGGAAGGGCGTTTGGCCACCGATCCATCGAAATATGTGCGCTCGTTGACGCCGAAGCAAAGTGCTGAGGGTACCAGATGGCGCTTCAAGGGCGGAGTCAGATTGTAGAGCTGGGCCCGGTTCTGGCGGCCGATACGCACCAGATCGGTGAAACCTTCGGTGGTCACAAACGCTGTTCGGGCTCCTTTGCGTTCCAAAAGCGCGTTGGTGGCGACGGTAGAGCCGTGCACAACCTCCGTCGTGGCGGGGGCTCGGAGTCGGCGCAGGCCGGCAAGAATGACGCTCGCAGGCGATGAGGGGTTGGAGCGCAGCTTGAACGTTTCGATGGCGCCGTCATTATGCAGGACGACGAAATCGGTGAAGGTTCCGCCGGTGTCGATGCCGATGCGCACGATTCGCATGGTACCAAAGTGGGCCGTACACCCATTTGATATGCACGCGCCGTCGTGGCCGGGCGTCATTGAGTGGAGGCTTTATGAAGGCTGCGCTATCGCTGTTCGCTTTCTGCATGCTTCTCCCGGCACAGAAAGATCCGGCTTTCGAAGCGTACAAAGCGTGGGACGCTGACCATCCAGAAACCGACTTCAACGCGCGGGCGCAATCGCTGTTCGAAGTATCCGCGGAATGGGTCACGAAATGGCCGGACAGTGAGTTTGCCTGGCATCAGCGACGGAACTCGCTCTTGTACACACACAGCCACTCGCCGGAGCTGTGGAAGCAGGTTAGCGAGAATCTGATCCGGCTGAACCCTCCGCATACGGTTGCGTCCGGGGCGGCTTACGACTGGGTCGCGGCCGATGTCAACCTGAAAGACGCGGAAGCGCTGGTCTATTCTGAGATCCAATGGCACGACGCGCAAGCGCCTCCGACGCGACCGCAAAACCCGACGCTGGCCGATCTGATCGATGAGGCAAACTTTGCCGCCAACATCTTCCCTGCGCTTCGCACGCTCGCGAGTGCGCAAATCAAGTTGAAGGAGTTTGATGGGGCGCACGCCACCATCACGCGAATACGCCGGTGGCTGGACAGCGACTTCAAGCGGTATTTCGACCAGGACCCGCTCGGAGCCTTCCCGGACTATGAGGCGCACTACTTCACGCTTTCCGCCGAGCTGGCCGGGGCCGAAGGGAAGAGGGCGGACGCGCTGGCATTTTACCAAAAGGTGATTACAAACCCGTACTACCGGCGAGAGTACAGAGGAAGAGTAAAGGAAACCCACGCGCTGTGGAACGAGTTGGGCGGGACGGACGAGGGATGGGAGGTGTTTTCCGAGGTCCCAGCGCTTCCGGCGGGGGTGCCGGCGGGGTATCTCGGGATGCCTTTCCGGTCGTGGCTCGCCCTCGACTACAAGCTGCCCGAGATGAACCTGCCTGGCCTCGACTCCCGCACATGGACCAACAAAGATTTAGAGGACAAGGCGACAGTGGTTTATTTGTGGGCCTCATGGTGCGCGCCTTGCCGTCCGCATCTGCCGGAGATTCAGGCGCTATATAACCAGATCAAGGATCGGCGAGACGTACAGATCGTGACGCTAAGTGTGGACGAAGATCGAGAAAAGCTTGCGGCGTTTATGAAGGAGAAGGGCTTCACGTTTCCAGTGATGGTCAGCAAGCCTTACGTGGAGAAACTGCTGCCTCATGTTAAGCCTGGGCAGCACTGGATTGTGGATGGAAACGGGTCCATCCGGCTCCAGCGAACGTCGAGCAACGATGGCGGCCGCCAGCAAGCGTTTATTGACGAGGCCCTCTATAAACTTGGTCAGGTGTCGCAGATGTCGAGATCGGGTAAGTAGCGCAGCCGCGTCTACGGATGCGGTATGTCTCCGTGGGGTTTGTGTTGCGTGATCTCCTCGTAGGTGTCGCGGACTTGATCAGGGAGGCCCTCGCCCACCCAATTCTTTGCGTTGTCGGGCAACTGGATACTGGTGGAAACCAGCTTGTCGCCATCCTTCTTCACGATGTCGTCGAGCTTCTTTCCCTGCTTGACGGCGGCTGCCACGGCGCTGTGCAGTTCCGTCATGAACCGGCCCTGGCCGTCAAGCAATTCCTTGCCGCCGGGTCCGCCATGCCCGGGCAGCACGTGCTCGACATCGAGCTTGAGCGCGGCCGCCGTGACTTTTGGCCAATTCCCGATGTTTCCATCAGCGGTGTAGTTGTAAGGGCCGTTGACCGCGGCATCGCCGGAGCAGAGAACTTTTTCCTTGGGCAGATAGACGAATCCGTCACCGCGTGTGTGCGCCCAACCGAAGAAATAAAAACGCACCTCGCGGGTGTCGTCCTTGAGGATAAACGGAGTCTTGTCGAAGGTCTGCTTGGGCGGCTCGACGGAATCGGCGTGCATGTCGGCGACATCCTGGCGCTCTTTTTCCGTGGCTTGCCAGCGCTTAGGCTCGTAGCGTTTCATTTCCTCGGCCACGCCTTTGTAAGCCAGTGTAGTGGCGCCGGCCTGTGTCCAAACGGCGTTGCCGTAGGAATGGTCGCCGTGATGGTGGGTGTCGAAGACGTATTTCACAGGCTTATCGGAAACTTTCTTTGCGGCTTCCATGGCCAGGCGCGCGCCGCTCGGGAAGTTGGCATCGACCACGATGAGGTAGTCTTTCATTTCGATAATGATGTTGTTGCAGTGTCCCAGCTTGTCGAGGTCGCCTTCACGGAACCAGACACCGGGGACGATCTGCTTCACCGTCCCGGGCTGCGCATCGCCGGCCCCAGTGAAGAAAGCCACGGCGACCAGAACCGCGAAGGCGCTGAGAATGCACAGGCGTCGTTTCATCGGCGATACTCCAGACAGGATCGCCTATGCTATCGCCGAAGCGGTGGGAAAGCAAGAGGAATTGAAAATTTGGGTGGGCTAGCCGAAAATCGCGGCGAAGCCCATCTTGACGAGCACCCAAAACGCCCATGTTCCCACGACCCAGGTCATCGCTGTCGACCACGAGACCTTGCGCGAGGCCACGGAAAGACCGGTGGCCATCAATGCCAGGGACCAGAGCGTGAAGGCATCGACTGAGCTAGCCAAACTGTGCAGCCATTTTGGAGTTGTGGCGACATCGAGAAACGCACCGATGTTGCTGGGTGTGGCGTTCTGCAAGTCAAATTGATCCGGGTCCTTCAGCATCATCACGGCGAAGCCCATAATGCTGGAAAATATGAGCGGCACCAGCGAGTAGCAACTGACGGCGTATACCTGCCGGAAAGCGATGTCGGCACCCAGGAACGAGCGGAATATCAGCAGAAATATGCCGGCCACGATGAGTGCGCTCACGGGCGTTCCCACGATGCTAAATCCGTAGAAGGCGTACGGTGCGATTTTGACTTGCATGGCAATCGCCTGCTCGCGTTGTGCGGGCTCCATTTGTTGGGCTCGGGAATTGGTCTCCATTTGCTGGCGGTAGAACCGCTCGAAGCCCACGCGCTGGCTGAATGTGTAAACGAATACCAGACTCAGCACGATAATGATGGCCAGAGGCGGCCACCAGCGGGTATTCGTGGAAATATCCTGGAAAGCTTTACCGGGCTCAAAGATCACGCCGGAAAGACGGGCAAACTCGCCCATGGGTGGTTCTGTTGTAGCTGACGCCGTCGCCATTAGGTCTCACATTGTATACCGGCGGCGCGCCGGTGTCTTGCCTCTCGGGCGGCGCTACAGACGGCAGTATTGGCTCTCGCGGGGCGCCTGGTACGTCACCTTTAAATGCGGCGTCTCCAGGCGTTGATGGCCTTGGACCCGCGAAGTGAGGCAACTTTCCAGCACTCCGCTGGTCAACAAAGTCCGCTCGACGGCGTATGGCGCTTCTCCGGTGGTAAACATCTGTTCGACCTTGCTGATCAGGCAGGCGGAGTATGTCACGTTTGGCTCGGGCGTCAACAGGAACTGGTTCGAGACGAGGCCGTGACCCTTCACGCGCGCGGCGAAGTTGAAATCGCGCAGAGCGCCGTCGAGCATCAGCAGTGTGGCGTGGAGACCGTCGGCATATTCGATAAAGTAGGCCCAAGGACTTTCGGCTAATTTGAACAATTCGCCGTTGTGCACCAGATCCTGTGTGCGGCCATCCTTGACGGTGAGGCCGAGAGGCGTGTCGCTGCGGGAAAGGGCGGCCGTTAGCAATTCCTTGGACCAGCGGCCGTCGTCCCCCGCCTTCCAGACCGCGTCTGCTTCGAGCAACTGCACGGCTTTGACGCCGCTTTCGCCTGTTCTTCTCCGCTCCACCATGCATTGCAGGGCTTCAAGCGCATGAAAATCCATGGCGTCCGACCCGCCTTCGCCCACCATCAATGCGTCTTCGATTTCGCAGCCGAGCGGCACCTCGATATCCGGTAAACGCCACGTTACGGGGAGCGAAGAGCCGGCAAGCATCGGGAAGCCGAGCCGCTTGGAGGTATCGACCATCCATTTGGCTTTCTCGAAGCTGTAGGAAAGATGCTTATCGTTGAAGACCGGCACGGCCTTGCCATCTTTTTCGAAGACTTCGACGCACTGCCTGAAGAATTCGTAGCGCGGGTAAAGGATTTGGCCCTTCTCGTTGCGCGGGTAGTCGCCGTGCTCGGCGATGATCATGACGGCGTCAACAGCCAGCCGGTCCCCACCGCAGCGCAGCGCTTCGGCAATCGTAGGATAGACCTTGAAGCCGAACTCGAGCGCCCGCGCGGCACTCAGATCGTTTTCCGGTTTTTGATCCACATAAAGGGAGACGATCTTCATGTCCGGGTGATGCCACTCTCCACGGTGTGGATAGCCCACCAGAATCCGGTCAGCCTCGTGCTGCGCGTGCGAAAGGTACCGATAAACGGTGGTGATGACTGCGATGCGCTGGGGCATGGTCGGCTAGGTTCTCCAGAAGGTCGATTCTCTGGTTGGCTGATAACGAATCGCCAGGTGCGGCGTCTCGTAACGCGCCTGCTTGCGATACAGGCTCTCAACGCCGGCGGCGGTCAATCCCGTGGTGAGCAAAGTCCGCTCCACCGGGTACGTGGGTTTGCCGGTCAGAAACATCTGCTCCATTGCGTTCACCAGCGGACTAAAGAAATTCGCCAGCGTAGTGCGGCCGTCCGGCATGGGCAAATACATTTGCGTGGAGAACGGCTCGCTGCGGCCGTCGAGAATCGCCGCGAAGTTGAAATCTCTCACCAAGCCGCTCATGAGCAGCATCGTGCATTTCACTCCGTCGATGTGCTGGTAACGATACGCCACGGGATCGGGGACCAGACGCCGCAGGTCATCGGAAGACGGGAAAACGTCGTTGAAACCTTCGCGAGCAGGGGTGAGCGTGTGGCTCCGGCATAGTGCTGCATTCATCAGTTCACGCGGCCAGATGCCGTCCTGGTACGCTTTCCAGAAGTTTTCGCCACGGTACGCCTGCATCCATTCGACACCGACCTCACCGCCCGCACGGCGCTCCACCATGCATTGGATGGTCTCGAGTCCATGGAAGTCATAGCTATCGACGCCGCCATAGCAGACGCACAGCGCTTCGCGCACACGCGCGTTCTCCGGAGTTTCGACGGAGGGAATTCGCCAGGTAACGGGCAGGCTCGATCCAGCCATAAAGGCGAAACCCATGCTGCGCGATGTGTCGTACATCTGTTTCGCCCAGTCCCAGTTCCACGAGAGATGCTTGTCGCTGAAAACCGGGACCGCGCGGCCGCTATCGCGAAACACTTTTACGATTTGTTGAAAGAACTGGTAGCGCGGATACTCGGTTTGCCCCTTTTCGTTGCGTGGATAATGGCCGTGTTCGCCGACAAGCACCACTCCGTCCACGGCGAGCTTACTGCCGCCTAGGGTCAAGGCCTCGGCGATGGTGGGATAAATCTTCATTTGCGGATGACGCGCGGCGCGCTCGCGGCTCAAGTCGTCCTTGCCCACCTGGTCCACGTACAGGGCAACCAGATCCATGGGCGGATAGTGGTGGGTGCCGTTCCAGCCGTAACCATCCAGAAACCGGTCGACGATATGCTGCGCGTGCGACATCCTGAAATAAATGGTGCACACCGCGGCAAGCTTGGGGCGTTTCGGCTGCTGGCCGCGCAGCGCGAATGGGGCGGCACCCGCCCCTGCGACGAAGTCCCTTCGAGAAAGGCGCACTTTATTTCTCCAGGTCGACCACTGCGTAGGCGCTCATCTCCGGAATCGTGAATTCCGTGCCGCCGTTCGTCAACTCGTAGTCGGTGAGGACAGGATTTTGGATTCCAAATGCCGCCAGTTTTCCCTTCTGGAAGCTACCGAGAACCCGCACGCGCAGCCCATCGACTTTACCGCCGCCATAGTTGATGAGATGCACGCGGATCTGCCTGCCATCTCCGTTGAGCCTGCCCAAAACGACTTCACTGCCGTAGATGCGGAGCAATCGCTTTTCATCAGTCACCTTTTGCCGCACCAGTGTAGCGAAAGCAGAAGGGTCCAGAGCCTCTTCCTTAGGGAACTCCGTGGTTCCAATCTCCACGTTCAGGCCATATTTCGGGTCGGGCGCTCGAACGATCTGATACAGAAGATTCCGGCGGGAGAGCAAATTGAGCACCTCACCGGTGTCCTCCGAGCCGTCGTCAATGATGCCGATGTTGGCCAGGGCCGGCATGGCCGGCCGGTCAATGCCCTTTAGAAATGCCAGCATTTGCCCGAATGACGACAAGTCGCGCGGGTCGGGATGCACCACGGCGTCGGCACCGTAGACATATGCCTCCGCGGCCGCCAGCGCCGACCGGCGCCAGGGCACGTCGTAGTAGTAATCGCGCCGCCCGTCGCGCGCGATGCGCCATCCATTCGCGTCCACCCATGGCATGCTGGTGGCTGCTGCAACGTTCGTCCTGTACTCGACGCCGGGTGCGGGGAGCTTGACGAATTTCGAAACGTCGAATGTTTGGGCATCAATGCCGGCAGCCTTCCACGCTGCTACCTGGACTGGGGGAACATAAACGCGATCGATGCCGGCCTGCTTCACCGCTTCCGCGGTTTGCGGACCCTGATCCCAGTACAGCCCGGGCAATAGCGTCGCCCAAAAAAAAGCGAGCCTCACAGCTCGACTTTCCTGACCTGAATCTTACCGATGTCGTAGACTCCCAAGCCGAGTGTGGATGCGCATTCGATGTGGCCCGGCTCGCGGATGAAGCGGTCAATGTTGGGATTGTCGTCGTAGTCGCGGCCAGGTTTAATGTGAGCCATGGAGCGGTCCCAGATGGAAGTGGCATGCTCGGCCTTGCGTTTGTCATCGATCACGTCCAGCAGCAGCCGGTCGATGGCCACAGGGTCGGTGCCGAACAGCATCTGCTTCGGATAAAAGCGGAACTTGCGATTGTAGGAAAACGGGCCGCCATGCCAGACGCCGCGCAAACCATCCATGATTGCCAGCACGGTGCGGGAGTGCAGCGGTTCGACAGTGGCTAACGTGCCGATGAACGAATAGGTATTGGTCTTGAAACCGGAATGCGAGCGCGCCACGTTGGAGAAACTGCCGTAGGCGATATTCTTCAAGCAGCCGGTCACGCCTGCGGCGCCATGATCCTTCATATTGGGCACGTTGATGATCTTGGTCAGATGCTCGGTCACCACGTGCGCCATGTTGGAGCGCGTGTCGTCTTCGCCGAAGAAGTCGACCTCCACATAGACATCGGGGTCGTAACCGGCGATTGAGCCACGGTCGTGCTCCGCCGTCCAAATATGCACGCCTGCCGGCACGTAGCGGTCGTAGTGCACGCTATCCACCTGGTTTTGGAAGCGCTCGTAGATCCAGATTTGATCCGGCCTCAACCCCACCAGACCCAGGTTCCTGACGATTTCACCTACTACCTCCGGCGTCGACATGATTCGCGGCGCGCCCGAGCAGTTCACTTTGATGCCCACCACGTCGGTGGGATTGAAGAAACGTGCCCAGCTGTCGCGCACATCGGCGTCGCCCGTGAGCGAGCGCATCCCTTGCGCGATCATCTCGCGCACTGTGGGCACATCAACTTTTTCAGAGTTGGAGTCGATAGCCTTCTCGGCGTGCACACGCGCCACTATGCCGGGGTAGGGCCCGGGCATGCCCGGCAGCGCCGCAGGCTGATAGTGGCTCACAATCCGGTACTGGGGCAGGTCCTGGTGCAGGGTTGACGCCAACGCTGCGGGAGCTGCGGCCGCGGCCTGCAAGAACGTGCGTCGGTCCATGTTTTGATGATAATCCGTTTGGAACAGGGGCTCAGCTCTTCGCTCTTCCAAACAAGCGAAGACGCACGACATAGTGGCGGCCCTCATCGCCGAAGAATTGCCCGAACGTGGGAGAGCCGATCACGTTGCTGACGGCGGTGGGGTTGGGATGATCCGTGAGGTTGTCCGCGCCCAGGCGAATGGCAAAGCGGTAACCGCGGAACGTAAATTTTCGTTCAATGGCAAGGTTCAGGTCGAGATTGGATGAATAACGGCGCGAGTCGACACCGCCCACCACTTCTCCCGCGTCGTTGGTGACGGAGAAAGGAAAGCCGGTGCGCCAGTCCATTAGATATGCGATGGCCCATTTCTCTTTGAATCGTTTGAGCGGCGGCGGCAGATACCCCCAGCTCAAGAAGCGATTTGGAGCATCCCATGGCATGGGTCCCAGGTTATTGGTCACCTGAAGCGGCTGATCGACGCTGACATCCAATACGGCGTTGGAGGTTGCACTGGAACGCATGTAGCTGACGAGCCACTCGTATTGATCGCCAAACGAATGCCGAATGGTCACCCCGGCTTCATCGTAAGCGTCGCGACGCAGGTTGGTTAAGGTGTAGACGCCACCATAGCCGTAGCCCAGCTCCTCCGGTTGGATGGTGATGGGGCCGGCCGTTTCCGGCGCGTAAACAAAACCGTTGCTGCTGCGTTTGCGCAGCCATTCGAATTTTGCATAGATCCGGTGTCCCAGGTTCTGCTCCACGCCGGCGCTGACAATGTCATAGCGGGGCAAGCTGAGCCCGTGGCCTGAAACGAAGGTCGTCACCAGCGCAGTTTCCGGGACGCCGGTTGAAGTATAAGGTACGGTGACGGCCTGTTGATCGAGGGGTTTGCTGAACAAGGCCAGGTTGGTGGCGTCATAGATGACACTATAGCCACCCACCAGCTTGGTGTTGGAGTTACCAAACGGCGCGAAGGCCGCCGAAAAGCGAGGGCCGAAGGACGCCCTCCGCACCAGTTCGTCCCAGTCCTCGCGCAAACCGGCGTCAATCGACAATCTGGGAACAGGCTGCCAGTGGTCATTTACGTAGGATGCCAGCGCCAGATTCAGCTTGTCGAAATCACCGCTGCCAACGAAAGTCGTCTCAAACACGGGCAGTCCGGACAGGCTGATTACTTCGTAAGAGTTGCGATGGAATTGGGCATCGTACGTGAGGCGCTGCGTGTCGGTGCCGAGCTGGATTTGATGGCGCCCCACAAAGTGAAACGCGGGCGGGAAGAAGTTGACGAACGCTTGTTTGCGTCCACCATGTTGCCGCGAGTTCACGAAATAATTCCCGCTGCGGCCTTCCGGAGTCAGTAAGTAGGGAGCGTCGCCCTCCGGAACTTGCAGTTGGGACGAGCGTTGCCAGGCGAATCCACCCTCTACCAATGCCCCATTGCTCCACGAGTGCGTATCCTTCGCCGCCACCATCGATTGGTTGGAACCCAGGCGGCTGGTTGTGGAAACCGGATCGAGCGCCCCCAAGCCGTAATGATCCTGATGGTCGAAATTGGTCAACACGTCCGCATAGAGGATGTCGGCAGAGGTCAGGTTGATCTGGGCGTGAAACAGATTGCCGGCGACCCAGGACAAATTGGTGTTTACGCCGGTTGAAATACCAGAGACGTAACCGCTGTTCAGCTCCCCGTTGAAGCTATCGGAGAACCAGGCACGTCCCTTAACAATCGGGCCGGAAAAAACGGCCCGGGGCGTCCAGTCGCCCAAACGCACCCCACCGTGCACGTCCGGTCCCGGGATGAAGTCGGTCGCACTGAATTGATATTGGTCGGTGCCGTTCTCGGTGCTGATGGCCAGCGTACCCGCTGAGCCGCGTCCATTCTGGGGCGACTCCCGCCCCTCTGACAGATCGAGCGACCGGATTCCTTCTACTGCGAGCAGCGTTGAGTAGCGCCCGCTGATGGGATCGCTGACGTCGAAGCCGTCCAGCGTGTACTGGGTCTGATACTCCGCTCCGCCATGGAAGTGCAGGCCGCCGGTGAGGTCCTCAAGGACGCCCGGCGTTAAGGGCATGGAATTGCGCAGGCTGTTGCTGGCCGAATACGGAATGTTGTTGACCTCGGTGCCGCTGAGGCGCTGCTGGCGGTCAGTGCTGGCCGGGTCAATTGGTGAGGGCGAATCGCCGACCTGCATGCTCTGGAAAACTTCCCGTTGCGGATTCAGCACCAGGGTTATTTCTGTGCCGCCTTTTTCCACCTGGACAACGCGATCCTCCAGGCGGAAGAAGCCGACGCTCTCGACGCTCACACGGTATGCGCCTGGGTCGGGCAGGGAAAGCTGAAAAGCGCCGGACGGACCCGTATAGGCTTCCACCGCAGCCTCTTGTCCTTTGTGCGCCCAAACCCGAGCCTTGCCAATGGGGGCTTCGTTATCGTCCACCACACGGCCGCTCAGCGTCACCTGCGCACAACCAGCCTTCACTGCCAAGGTTGCTAACGCCCAGCGAATAATCCAGGATGCTGACACGCCACTGCCTCCACCCACTATATCCAGGCGGCGCTACCCATTCCAGCCCGGTGAAAATCGTAACTTTTCGCGCTAGGAGAGCGAATTCAGATGTGGAGTGCTCCGCGTAGCACTATGATAAAGGAAAGACTAGTGGAGCGTAGCAAATGTTAAAAAGAGCCCAATTCGCCTGGTTACTCCGGCGGATGTTTCTGGCCTCCGCCATGTTATTCGCCGCCATCCCGCTCGTTGCAGCCGGCTTTCCCGATCCCGTGGTAGACACCCCGCGGGTGTCGGGGAAAACCGAAACCGCCGTATTGGCCGGAGGCTGTTTCTGGGGCATGGAAGGTGTATTCGAGTCGCTCAAAGGCGTTTCGGATGTGGTTTCCGGCTATTCCGGAGGCAAGTCGAGCATGGCGCACTACGAGATGGTAAGTACGGGCACCACCGGTCACGCCGAGTCGGTCCGCATCACCTACGATCCTTCGCAAATTTCTTATGGTCAGCTGCTGAAGGTTTTTTTCTCGGTGGCCCACGATCCGACGGAAAAGAACCGCCAGGGGCCGGACTGGGGCACGCAGTACCGCTCGGAGATCTTTTACGCGAACGACGAGCAAAAGCAGGTCGCTGAAGCGTACATTAAGCAGCTCGATGAAGCCAAGATCTATCACAAGCCAATTGTCACTTTGGTGGAACCTCTGAAGGCCTTCTATCCCGCCGAGCCGCATCATCAGCACTTCATGCAGCGCAACCCCAACTATCCGTATATCGTCTACAACGATGCGCCTAAGTTGCGGCAACTGTACAAGGAATTTCCCGAGCTGGTGAAGGGGGATCCCAAATGACCGGTTCGTTTCGTAGTGACCGCCGCTCCTTTTTGCGCCTCTTGGGCGGCATGGCGGCCGGCAGAGCGGCATTGGCCGGAGGTAAACACGAGGCAAGACTGCTGAAGATCGTGGAATTCGACGCCGCCGGTGTGCGGAAAGGGGTCGTGGAAGTGGAAAAGATCGAGAAACCGGATTCGGAGTGGAGGCAGCAACTGACCCCGGAGCAGTTCGAGGTCACGCGCCGCAAAGGTACCGAACCCGCCTTTACCGGCAAGTATTTCAACAACCATGAGGACGGCCTCTACAACTGCGTCTGCTGCGGTACGACTCTGTTCGATTCCCGAACGAAATTTGACTCCGGAACGGGCTGGCCAAGCTTCTGGGAGCCGATCGCCAAGGAAAACGTGACCGTACATATGGACTTCAGCTTCGGGATGCGGCGCGAAGAGGTTCTTTGTACGCGCTGCGATGCCCACCTGGGGCACGTTTTTCCGGACGGACCACCCCCGACGCATCTGCGCTATTGCATGAACTCGGCCTCTCTGGTGTTTGTTCCGCGCGGTAAAGCCGACTCCTAGAACTGGCGGCCCGGCCGACGGGTTGGACGCGGTAGTCCGAAATTGGTACAACCGTCCCGATGGGCTTTCTTGACGAGAACTTTCTGCTAAATACCGGCACTGCGCGCCGGCTCTACCGCGATTACGCTGAGCCGGAGCCGATTCTCGATTATCACAATCATCTCCCGCCCAAGGACATCAGCGAAGACCGCCGTTTCGCCAATCTGTTCGAGATCTGGCTCGAAGGCGATCATTACAAGTGGCGGGCCATGCGTGCGAACGGGATCGACGAGCGCTACTGCACTGGCAACGCTTCCCCCTACGAGAAGTTTCTGGCGTGGGCGCGCACCGTGCCCTACACGCTGCGGAATCCGCTTTATCAATGGACCCATCTCGAGCTCCAGCGTTATTTCGGCATCCACGAACTGCTGGATGAGCGAACGGCGCCCGTAATTTGGGCGAAGGCCAACGAGATGCTGGCTGCCTCGGATTTGACTGCACGCGGCATTCTGCGCCGCTTTCGCGTTAGTGCCCTGTGCACGACCGATGACCCGGCCGATGATCTGTGCCATCATCGCGCGATTGCAGCCTCCGGATTCTCCGTGGCCGTGTATCCCGCTTTCCGGCCTGATCGTGTGTTCGAGGTTCACTCACCCGAACGGTGGAATGCCTGGCTGGGCCGCCTGGAAGCCGCGGCCAACCGCGAGATCCGCAGCCTGACGGCCTTGCTCGACGCTCTCGAAGCCCGCCACAACGACTTTCATGCATTCGGTTGCCGCCTTTCCGATCATGGCCTGAACTCCTGCCCGGCGGAAGATTGCACGGAAGCCGATGCTGATGACATCTTCCGTAGATCCCGCGGCGGCCAGGCAGCGTCCGAAGGCGAGCAGTTGAAGTTCGCTTCCTTCCTGCTGGTCCATCTCGGACGCCTGGATGCCGGCAAGGGTTGGACCAAGCAGCTGCACCTGGGCGCCCGGCGGAACACGAACTCGCGCATGCTGTCGCAACTCGGCCCCGACACCGGATTCGACTCCATCGGTGATTTCCCGCAGATTCAGGGCCTCGCGCGATTCCTGGACATCCTGGAACGTCAGAACGCTCTGCCCAAAGTGATTCTGTACAACGTGAATCCGATCCAGAACTACGCCTTCGCAACCATGGCCGGCAACTTTCAGGGCGCTGGAATTCCAGGCCGTATTCAGTTCGGCAGCGGCTGGTGGTTTCTGGACCAAAAGGAAGGAATCGAATGGCAGTTGAATGCGCTCTCCAATTGCGGCCTGCTCTCGCGATTCATCGGGATGCTCACCGATTCACGCTCGTTCATGTCGTTCCCGCGCCATGAGTATTTCCGCCGCGTGTTGTGCAATCTGATCGGCTCCGAGATGGAAGCAGGGCAACTGCCTGGTGACCTGGAACTCTGCGGGCGTATGGTTCGGGACATCTGCTACGGTAACGCTCGCGCCTTTCTCGAGCTGCCGCTGGCCGCCCTATCGGCTTGAAACTTCCTCGCACGGATGTGCCGAACGGCATAGGCCGAAAGCGGTCATTTGGCACTCGTGCCAACTCCGGGCTTCCTCCATACTGAGGGATAAACCGAGACTCTCATGACTCACCCACCATCCACACTGTTGCCGGAACGTCCTCCCTCACCGCCGGAGGTCAAACACAAACCCCAACGGTCTTCAAGGGGCCGCTGGTTGTGGCTGCTGGTTCTGACCGCCGTGGTGGCGGCCGGCGCCTATTTCCTCTGGCCCAGGTTCAGGTCGGCCGTGCAGCCACCCGCCGCTCCGGGGGGGGCGCAGAAGGGTCGTAATCCTGGCGGCATTCCGGTGATCGCGGCGAAGATCCG
>JASHOO010000663.1 GCA_030041035.1 Bryobacteraceae bacterium
AGCATTAGGCGAACAAGCTGCGTTTCAGCTCGCCAACGTCACCAAGACGGCTCCGCAGTACGGGGCGATCACGCCGCGTTGGCTGGTCCGGTTGCTCGATTGGAAGCCACTCGAAGCCGGAACCTTTCGCCGGAATCGCGTGGATGAAGGCAAGGCGATCGAAATCACCTGCGGGCAAGTGGAAGAATCAGCATTGCCGCGGACGTACGTGCAATACGAAGAGAATCCCAAGGAGTACAAGCTGAGCGCCATTAATGCCGTGCTCAACGTCCACACGCGCATTTCGGATCTCTTCAGTAAGCCTTATGAGCAGACGGCCGAGCAACTGCGGCTAATCATCGAAAACGTCAAGGAGAAGCAGGAAAGCGAACTGCTTAACAATGCCGATTACGGCTTCCTGAATAACGTCGTCCCGGCACAACACATTCAGACACGAGCGGGTACTCCCACGCCTGACGATCTGGACGAACTGCTTACCAAGGTCTGGAAGGAGCCGTCATTTTTCCTGGCTCATCCGCGCGCAATCGCCGCTTTCGGGCGCGAGTGTACGTTTCGCGGCGTGCCTCCGCCCACGGTGACGCTGTTCGGCAGCCCGTTTCTGACCTGGCGGGGGCTGCCCCTGATTCCCACCGACAAGATTCACGTGAAGAGTAAGGATCACACGACGAAGATTCTTCTCCTGCGCGTGGGCGAGCGCAAGCAAGGCTGCATTGGCCTGTTCCAGCCGGGGCTTCCAGGCGAGCAAAGTCCTGGGCTTTCGGTTCGGTTCATGGGGATCAACGACCAGGCCATCGCCTCATACCTGATTTCGCTGTACTGCTCCACGGCCGTCCTCACCGATGATGCCATCGCCGTCTTAGAAAACGTCGATGTGAGCCAATACCATGAGTACAAGTGAGGAAGGACCCGGGGCAACGGTTGGTAATGCCGGAACGGCGACGAAAACCGGGAGTTGGCCCGCGGGATTGCCGGACCCGGCGGTGCTCTCGCGCATGGCCAACGAATTTTTTACCGCGCTGCCCGGTTTTTCGGCCGGAGCGGCGCCGATTCCGCCGCCATCCGTACCGCCCGCTCCAGGCGACGTCGGGCAAGCCAATGCCGGGGCATCGTTTCTCGAGGAGAACCGGCCGCTTTTCGGAGAGTCGGAAGCATTCGCTGCGAGTACAACAAACCCGTTCGCGCAATCGCTTACAGATTTCAACCTGAGGGAACTCGACGGGGCCGCGCCGATTGCCAAAGCAGCCGGCGTTGCGCAGCCACCGATTCCCGCCGTTCCCGGTGCCGCCGCGGGGGCAAGTTCCTCGGCTTCAAGCTTCTCCTTCCTGGATCAAGCACGGCCGCTATTTCCAGAGCCCGCTCCGCTGCCCGTGGAGCCCAGCCCGTTCTCCGAGCCGGTGAGAGAATTCAATCTCGACGAATCGCCGGCGAACGGTATAGATGCAGCGCAGCCGCCCGCGCCAACCGTTCCGGGCGAGCTGGGAGCAGTGGACTCTTCGGCGGTACCGACCTTCTCTTTTCTCGAAGAGGCCCGGCCACTGTTTTCGAACCCGCCAACGGCGCCTGGTCCGGTTCCAGCGGCCACCGAGCCTCCCCGGCCGAGCCTCTCCTCAGACGCCTTTGATCCCGAATTCATCAAGCGCGATTTTCCCATTCTGCGGGAACGCGTGAACGGACGCCCGCTGGTTTGGCTCGACAACGCCGCGACCACGCAGAAACCACAAAGCGTGATCGACCGCCTGAGTTACTTTTACGCGCACGAAAACTCGAACGTGCACCGTGCCGCGCATGAACTCGCGGCACGAGCGACAGACGCCTACGAATCCGCTCGCGAGAAAGTGCGGCGCTTCCTGAATGCCTCGGCACCACGCGAAATCATTTTTGTGCGCGGCACGACCGAAGGCATTAACTTAGTCGCGCAGAGCTGGGGACGCCGCAATGTCCAAAAGGACGACGAGATCGTCATCACGTGGCTGGAGCATCACGCCAACATTGTGCCGTGGCAGATGCTCTGCTCAGAGAAGGGCGCGCATCTGCGCGTGGCGCCTTTCGACGACAGCGGCCAGGTGATTCTCGAGGAGTACGAAAAGCTGCTCAACCCGAAGACGCGTCTGGTTTCCGTGGCCCAGGTTTCGAATGCGCTTGGGACGATTACGCCGGTAAGCGACATCATCGAAGCTGCACATCGCCACGGAGCCAAGGTGCTGGTTGACGGCGCCCAGGCCGTCTCGCACATGCGCGTGGACGTGCAGGCGCTCGACTGCGATTTCTTCGTCCTCTCCGGGCACAAGATGTTTGCGCCCACGGGCATTGGGGCAGTGTACGGAAAATCCGAAATCCTGGATGTGACACCGCCCTGGCAAGGCGGCGGCAGCATGATCCAGGACGTCACTTTCGAAAAGACGATTTACAATGTGCCGCCTGCGCGCTTTGAAGCGGGGACGGGTAACATCGCCGACGCCGTGGGACTGGGCGCAGCCATCGATTATCTAGAACGCGTCGGTCTGGAGAATGTAGCTCGGTATGAGCACGAACTCCTGGTCTATGGCACCGAGCAGCTCAATCGTGTGCCCGGCCTGCGCATCATCGGGACGGCGCGTGAGAAAGCGGGCGTTCTCTCGTTCGTGCTGGATGGCGTACGGACCGAAGAAATCGGCGACCTGCTGAACCGCGAAGGCATCGCCGTTCGCGCCGGGCATCATTGCGCGCAACCGATTCACCGGCGCTTCGGTCTGGAGAGCACAGTGCGCGCGTCGCTGGCTCTCTATAACACATACGCGGACATTGATGCGCTGGCCGCTGCACTGCGGCGCATCCAGTCAGGACGCGGCGGACAGAACTCCTCAAGGTAGACAAACATGAAGATCGCAAAGGATGTGACGGAGCTTATCGGCAACACTCCATTGGTTCGGATTCGCAAGCTTTCTACCGGTGCTGTGGGAGACCTGGTGGCGAAACTGGAGTTTTACAACCCCGCGCACAGTGTGAAGGATCGGATCGGCGTGTCCATGATCGATGCCGCCGAGCAGGCGGGGTTGATTCACGACGATACAATCATCGTGGAACCCACGAGTGGCAACACCGGCATCGCACTGGCCATGGTGTGTGCGGCTCGCGGTTACCGCTGCTTGCTCACCATGCCCGAAACCATGAGCAAGGAACGGCGGCAGTTGTTGCGGGCCTATGGGGCGGAACTGATTTTGACGCCCGGCCCGGAAGGTATGCCGGGGGCCATTCGCAGGGCGGAGGAACTCGCGGCCTCTGATCCTCGCTACCTGATGCCGCAGCAGTTCAAAAATCCGGCCAATCCCGAGATTCACCGCCGCACCACGGCCGAGGAGATCTGGCGCGATACCGATGGCAAAGCGGACATTCTTGTGTCGGGCGTCGGCACCGGCGGCACAATTACCGGCGTGGGCGAAGTTATCAAGGCGCGCAAGCCGTCGTTCCGATGCGTGGCCGTGGAGCCGGACGCGTCACCGGTGTTGTCAGGCGGCCAAAAAGGTCCGCATCCCATTCAAGGCATCGGTGCGGGATTCGTGCCGGAAATCCTCAACCGCGAAATTTACGATGAGATCATTCGTGTCAAGAATGAAGACGCCCTCGACACCGCACGGCGAGCGGCGCGCGAAGAAGGTTTGCTCGTCGGCATCTCTTCCGGCGCCGCGCTCTGGGCCGGAGTGCAGGTAGCGCGCCGAGCGGAGAATGGCGGCAAGTTGATCGTCGTGATCATCCCGTCGTTCGGGGAACGCTATCTGAGCACCGTGCTGTTCGCGGACTTGGCGGTCTAGCCGGGATCTGCGCAGCCATGACTCCAATCCGTACGATTGTGCGCGACGTACGTTCCGTGCTCAGGCGCGACCCTGCCGCTAGAAATGCGTTGGAAGTCCTTCTGTGTTATTCCGGACTGCACGCCATCTGGACTTACCGTCTCACACATTGGTTATAGCACAGAAGGCTACGGCTCGTGGCAAGAGTCTTGGCCCAAATAGCCCGTATCGCGACGGGGATTGAGATTCATCCGGGCGCCCGGATCGGTCCCGGTTTCTTTATCGACCATGGTATGGGAGTGGTGATCGGCGAAACGGCGGAAGTGGGCGCTGACGTCACCATCTATCATGGTGTCACTTTAGGCGGGACAAGCCTGAGTCACGGCAAGCGCCACCCGACACTCGGGGATCGGGTGGTGGTGGGAGCGGGAGCCAAACTCTTGGGCGCTATCGAAATTGGGGACGACTGCCGCGTCGGAGCAAATTCCGTCGTCGTGAAATCCGTGCCGCCAAACTCGGTTGTAGTCGGTGTTCCGGGCCGGACGGTGATTCGAGCCAAACCGCACTCCCCGGAAGACGAACCAGACTTCCAGCATACGGTCCTGCCGGACACAGTAGGTGCCACCCTGACTCTGCTCACCACGCGAGTCGAACAGCTTGAGAAATCACTCAGTGGCGAAGGACCGGCCGGCGAAGGGCCGGTCGACCATTTCCCGTCCCCAGACGCTGATGGGTTCTGGCATGAAGAGGACTTCTCTATTTGATTTCTTCAGGCAGGCCACTGCTCGAGAGGACGGCAAGGCCCTCGAGGATCAAATCAGTTTTACGCCGGTAACGAATAAGAGAGCAGCTACGGCGGGCCGAAGCGCTCCTTCGGGGATCCGGCTGGCCGTCAGACTGCCGAACCACACGCCTGGAATGGATCCCAGTAGCAAACCGGTTACCAGCCTTAGATCAACATCTCCGAGTCGCCAGTGACCAATCGCGGCCACACCAACCATGAGAACGCCATGAAAAACGTCACTGCCGACCAGGCGGCTCAATCGCTCCGCGGGGAATAAAAGAAGCAGAACCGTCACAATCAGGCTTCCGCTCCCGACCGACGTGAGAGTGACCAGGACGCCGACCACGAAGCCCAACACGGGCACTCGCCAACCGGTCAGATTCTCATCGTTCACCGTTCGTGCAACTACCGAGGGAAGGTGACGCTGGATGAGCCCTTTGGAGATGATTCCCGCCGCGACCAGAATCAGAGCCCCGCCCAGAAGCCGCAGGATGAAGTGATCGACAGTGTCAGCACGGGCCGACTGCTTGATGAGGCCGAGAAGATACAGGCCGAGTAGCGCGCCGGGAACGCTGCCACTTGCCAGTCGCCACACCAGTCGTAGATTCACATTGTTGTGCCGGTGGTGAACCACGGCTCCTACCGTTTTCGTGAGCGCATTCCAAACCAGGTCTGTACCCACAGCGACGATCGGAGAAGCGGAACCTGTCCAGACCAGAAGCGGCGTCATGAGAGCGCCACCGCCCATCCCAGTCAGTCCGATCAGAAAACCGACCAGAAGTCCTAAAGTTGCCGCGCTCCAGGGCATGGGGTTCGGATGCCGAGTTTGACTTATCGCGAAGAGCGGACGCTCTCAGTCAGCAAGCGGTTGACCGTGGACTCGAATTCCTCGACGGCCTGCGTGTGCAGGCGCCCGCTGGCGCGACCCGGGAAGCCGGCGTGCACGGCTCGCACACGTCCGTCTCGCCCGAGGAAAAATGTGGTCGGCCACGAGTTCAGATTCACTGCCTGCGGCAGTTTTGCGCTCAATTCGCTCGGCTCACCGCCCAGTAGCACCGTGTATTCAATGCCGTACTGCCGGATGAAAGCGCGCAGGCGCGCCGGATCCTTTAACTGTTCGCCCTCCTCAAAGGAAATGGCCACCACCTCGAACCCTTCATTGCGATGCGCGCGGTAGAGCTCCGCCAGGAAGGGGGCCTCGTCGTGACAGTTCGGGCACCAACTGCCCAGAACGTTGACGACCACCACTTTGCCCTCAAACCTCGCATCGGTATTCGACACAAGCTTCCCGTTCAGGTCGGGAAAGGAAAAAACGAAAGGTGCGCTGGGATCCTTCACGGACGTGTGCTGTGAAGGATCGGTGGGCCCTGGCAGACCTTTGGCGCGTGCTGCCTCAGGCCGCAGCGCAGTGTAATCGCTGTGTCCGTGCAGGCTGGTCAGGCTGACGGCCAGCGCCCCGTCGCTCGTCGGAGTAAGTGTTAGCAAAGAAGGCCTCGCACCGGAAAAGTGGCTGAGCGCAAATTGACCGTCGCGATAGTGCCCCGTCAGCGTCCCAGTATCTCCGTCCACGCGGAGTATTGCGGCGGAAACTTCCGCGCCGGATTGACGAACGATGAGGCGCCAGGCCGACTCTCCCTTTGGACTCTTCACTGCGATCTCCCAATCGCCATCGATAACGGGAGCCGCGGCCCCCGATCCCGCCGCCGGTACCGCTCTCGAAGCTTGGATCGGATAGGTCTTCTTTGCAACCGGTCCGTATTGCCCCTCAAGTCGCCCGTCTTTCAGGGTGGCTTCCAGCTTCGTGGCGTAATGCGCGAAGTTCAACGTCAGAGATCCGTTTTGATACGTTCCGCTCGTGGACAAGACCTTGTCATCACCGTTGAAGAACCAGCCCTGGAGCTTGGTGCCATCCCCGGAGAATCCCATGCGGAACGGAATCTCAACGCCGTCGAAATTGATCGTTGCGTCCCAAACACCCGCCAAATCCTGCGCCATCGCTAAGGGAGCGATGCAAAGGAGGGCTAAAACTCGAGTCCGGTTTCTCATCCGTAGCTCCTGTTATCGATGTGTGCTGGACCGCGTGCGCGGTAAAAGGTCCTCAACCAATCCAG
This sequence comes from Bryobacteraceae bacterium, assembly GCA_030041035.1. Lineage (GTDB taxonomy): Bacteria > Acidobacteriota > Terriglobia > Bryobacterales > Bryobacteraceae > QHXW01. The sequence goes on from JASHOO010000663.1 coordinate 6,663, forward strand.
CCGTCGCCAAAGAGGCTCGCACTCCGCTTACCTGGAACAGCCAGAACCACTCCTGATCGTGTTTTCCAATGTCGGTTTGAAATAGCCCTTGCGATTTATATTCCGCGATCATCCAGTTCACGACGATCGCGTAGCTCAGAGCGTCGTGATAGCCAAAACTGGTCCGCCGGTCGAAAATGAATGCGGGTGCATTCGCGATAGTTTCGGCAAGCGGATACCCCGGCCGCCCCGAAAACCGCACAGTCTGGTCGTGCTCCACAGCCTCGGCTCCGAGAATTGCGGGGCGTTCGCTCGTTTGAAGCCGCGCAACCGCTTCCAGCGCCAGCAAGGTGGCTGCCTGATGATGCCCGTGGGTATCCTCGCTTGGCAGAAGCGTGAACACGAAGTCGTAGCGCTGACGCGTCAACAGATGATCGAGAAACGCGGAAATCAGTTTCGTATCCCAGGAGCCGTGCAACGCGGACTCAGGATCGAGCGTGAATGCTTCATCCTTCTGATTCAGGAAATAGTGATGGCGAATACCCAGGATGCGGCCGGCGCGAAGCGTTTCCTGCTTACGAATCGCGGGCAGATGAGCGCGCCCGACTTCTTCGCTCGTGAGTTGCACGCCGTAGATTTTCTCCGCCAGAAGCGAGTACCGATAGCCGCTCTCGCCATCGGTAATGACAACTTCATCGACTGCGCCTCCGAGTTCGCGAGTGATGCGGTAGGTCGTAGCCGCAAAATTGTATTCGTCATCCGAGTGTGCGACCACGAGCAAGACCTTTGGTGGGCGTATTGCGGCGAACCCCTGTGCAGCCAGAGCGGTCAGCAACGTGAGTTGTGCACAGCGCAGTAACCGCAGTTTCATCCACGGCTCCTGAGCCAGACCGAGTTGTTGTCGCACTGCTGGAATACGGCAACCCTGACCAGCAACTTGCCGATTAGTTCTGTGACAAAGCTCAATGCCACTCGGGATCTTCGGCTGGAGACAACATCGGCGAGAGACACTAGATGAATATTTCGATTGCCGGCGTTAACTGGCCTCGACAGGACAGTTTGCGGCGTCGCGCGCTTTATGGGCCCTCCACTTGCCGCCAGTGGAAATATCGCGGCACCACGCTTTTCCAGCACGACCAGGCCCGTCCAGAACCCGGATTCCACGAGCAATCGCTCGACATGGTTCACGGCGTCTCGAAATCCACTGTCGATTCCGGAGACTTCGTTCACAGCTAGCAGAAGTTCCGGCCCGCTCACGCGACTGGGTGTTGCTACATGTCCGCTCGTGCTCATTGAAAATCTCCCCCTCCTCGAAACCCGTTCACGCCCGACCGGAAACCAACAACGGATCAGCGACGACAACGGAGCGCGCAGCGGGACAGGGAGACGCCAGAATGGGAGACAATCACCATAATGTCTATCAATATACTAGTGATTGGCCCAGTGGTCAACTGGCTTCAGGAGAAACCAAAAGAAAAATGTCGCCAGTTGAAAGGATCAAAGGATCAGACAACCGCTGTTTGGGTTCGACGGCATGGCCGTCGCGCGCAAATGCTTCGCCTGACGCCGCCGCGCGACGGGACGGCCAGTTGAAAAGCTTGGTTCATCAGCAGTTTCGGTTATCAACCGAAGGGTCCGTTCAAAAAGCTGTTCAAAAACTAGAACTGTAGGGACTTTTGTAGGGAGACTCCCTCAAAATCGGTCATAATTCTGCTCAATTATGCGTTTTGGGGCGCTGCGGCACTCACCTGTAACTAACGAGTTCCGAGTAACTTATCTCACTCGGTAGCATCGCTGGAATTGTCGCCGCCGGAGCTGTTAACCGAGTGCTTGTTTCCGTCCAGGGCGATCTCCCAGCACGGTGATGTCAAGGGTATGCGTTCGTGATTATCTCAGCGCTCCTCCAACTGTGCCTTCAGCGCGGCGAAGAAATAACATTGCTTTTAATGCCCCAAAATGTTAAAAATCTAAACTGCCGGGCTCCTTCCTGCGGGACGAAGATAGAGATAGACCCCCCTCGCGCTGCTAAGCGCACACGCGTCCCGAGCTGGCTCGCTGTAGTCAGCTAAAGCAGCCCAGTGCGGGACGCTGCCCGGCGAGCCACTTCGTCATGGATCGCAAGAGCACGTCCGCGCTTACGGGTATTGTGTTTGTGTCCTTCCTGCTTTCCCATGGGCTCAAATCGACGCCTGGGGCGGAAAGAGCTTCACGCGGTAGCGTGAGCCAACAGCAAACAGCTGGCGGCGCGGCAACAAATCGTAATTCATCACGCTCCGATCAGCGAAGCAGCACCATATCCCTGTCTCGAAAAGAAGACGTGGCAAAGATCGCCTCGAAGGATTACGCTGACCGTTTTTACGATTTGATTCAGGCGAGTTGCCCAAACAAGGGCGACTGTCAACCTAAGCCGAGTGAATTCCTCATTGCGTTGGTGCCGGATCCCGTCCACACGCATCTGGCCCTTCAATTCGACCGCGCTATCGAAGTAATCGAAGAGGCAATGCAGGATGAGGGTTTCGTTTATGATCGCGCCATCATGCCGTGGGACCCGAAAGCTCATCCGGAATCAGAAGACTACGAGAACCGTATAGAGTCGAAGTGGTATGAGGAAAGCAAACAACAATCCCCAGGGCTAATGCTTTTTCGGGGAGGAAACAAGAGGCCAGGACAGTGGATGTTTGTCTTGGTCGTAGCCGAGACACCGACACACGGCATCAAAAACGAGCAGTTCTTGAAAGCGCTTTCCCTAATTCAACAGACAACGAAAATGACCGATCCCTCCGGGAAGAAGCAGACTACCAACAAGGGCGAACCTGGGCTGAGGATATTGGGGCCAACCTTCTCGGGCTCGCTGTCGTCGCTTGTAAGCTTGCTTAAGTGTTCTAAGCCGAATGAACCAACATACACATGCTCCTCCACACGCCCTCCGATAAGCATTTACAGCGGCACTGTTAGCAGCCGAACCGATATCCTGGATTTCGTCAAACATGAAAGCGAGCTCAACATGCGCTTCGTCACTTTTCAGGAAAGTGACGATGTCATGATCGAGCGTTTTGTAGAGTACCTGACAGGTGATGGCTACGGCGCGGGAAGTAGGGATCTCCGACACTACTTTACCAAGCACGTCGCGGCTCTTTCCGAAGACGAAACTGCTTATGGAGCATCACTGAATGCCTCCGGCGCTCCCTCATCGACGCAACAAGCCGCCGCTGCGCGGGACTGCGAGAGTAACCAAGGCGAAAAGGACGCGAACTGTATTCTGAAGCTTGTTTTTCCTCGGGAGATTTCCCAGCTCCGCGCCGCATATCAGGACAACCTCAAGGAATCTGCTACCAGCGATTCTCACGCTGTCCCACGTGATACCCTTCCCTCTAATTTTTCGGTTCCTGGTTCGGACGACGATACTGTCGCCTCATACTCATCTAAGCTGATGCCGCTATCCCAGGAATCGATAATGCTTAGCATCGTGTCGGAACTGAGAAAACATCGTATTGAGTATGTCATCCTGCGTGCAACGGATCCCATGGACTCACTTTTCCTGAGTGAATATCTCCGCACTGTCTTTCCTCAAGGCCGAATTGTAACCATCGGCGCAGATATGTTGTTCCGGCGCGAAGCAGATGACCCGCGGCTTCATGGATTGCTGGCGCTTTCCACTTACCCTCTCGAGCCTGCCGGAAACCACTATTTCGCCAGCTACGAAGCGCAGCATTTCGAACGCATATTTCCAAGTGCGGACGCCGCCGGGACCTACAATGCCATTTGCTCCCTGCTTCTGGCACCGGCATCGAATGACGTCAAGATCCTGGATGGCGCTGCGTGCACAGAGGTACAAGATAATCCTTATGCCAAGTGCCGGCATCTCCTCGTCAAGTCAAGTCAGCCTCCGGCTGTTCCTCTTTTCCTTTACGGGTATGGTTGGTTGAAAGAACAATGTCCAGCCTGGGATCGGCTTGACAAGGAGCCGAGAGCTCAAGTTGACCGGAATTGCACGTACTGCGCGCCTCCCGTGCATCTGCTGGCTCTCGGCCGGGATCAGTATTGGCCTGTGGCAAATCTGGGACCATTAGAGTCCGGCCAACACGCCACATACTTGCCACGCATAGGAGGCCAGATTGTGGGGCCGGTGCTGCCGATTGAAATCCCATACTCGTGGCAAGCAGTCCAATTGGTGGCTGCCGCTTTGGGGCTAAGCTTTTCAGTGTCCTTGTGGCGCTCGTCCGTTTTCTCAAAAACACAATCCTTGACCAGCCTCGCTCCCGCTTCAGCGGATTTTCGAGGCACACTCATTCTGTTTGCAGGAATGAGTCTATTCATTATTACGTTGATTCTCCTGTGGCCTTATCTGCATGGAGCGCAGAGTGATTTGCCCATCGTGAAGTACTCGCTCTACGTCGCCGGTATCTCGGTTTTCATTTCGACGGTCGTCGAATGGCTAACTCGTCGCGTACTGTTAGACGGGGAAGACGAGAAATCGCATAACTGGTGGAAGCGTTGGCTCCCCCTTTTTGTGTTCTTACTGCTATCCCTAGTGTTTGTCCAGAGAGTGTTTTTCACGCCTTATTCCGAGAACCCTGCGTTCGTCCTACGATTTTCAACGATACGTGCGGTGCAGCTTGCTTCCGGCTTATCGTTCATCATGCCATGGTTCTTTTTTCTGACCGTGTGGCTTTGGTGGGCTTACCACCTGACGGCTGGTTGCGCCGTTCTGGATGAGCGGCGGCCACGGCTACCCAAGGGTATGGGCCATCAGCGAGTCGCAGGGCTTAATGAAGATAACTTCGAGGGGCTGCGGCCGGAATACCATCTTGGAGGAGTCACAAACCCCCTTTTTTGGGCGACACCTGTCGGCTTCATTGGCTCGTTTTTGCTTCTGGGTGACGTCCGGCATCCCATTATGTCTTTAGAGCGGCCATCGGTGGAGCGTTACTTGGATATCTTTTTCAGTCTAGCTGTCGCGGGCGTCGTCGTAGCACTCCTTCAATTATGGAGCATATGGCTCGGGATGCGACGGTTGCTACTGGCCCTAGACTCAACTCCCCTGCGACGTGGATTTCGTAGCATCAAAGGGTTCTCTTGGCGGCCCATTTGGCGTGTCGGAGTTACCAGTTTGGACGAGTTCCAACGAATGTACACCCGCAAGAAAGAAGCTCTGGACTGTGCCATAAATACAGTACGCGTGCCTTTTTGGAGCTCCAGAGTCGATCAAGAAATGACGTTCACGCGTGAATGTTATCGAAGAGTGAAAGAGATACCGCATAGGTTAATTCGGAATTGGTGGATGCGCCGAAAAGCAGAACGCGAGCTTATCAGGCAGTTCGGCCGTGTCCAAACGGCGGTCGCGGAAGCGGCGGGCGCGGCCTTGGATTACCTGGCGCAGTCTTGGTGCATGCAAATAGAAGAAGCTAACTCGCTAGCCGAGGATGGGCGGGAAAAAGATCCAAAGATTCGCGCCTGTGAGCGGGTCGTCTGTTTATCCTATATCGACTTTCTCTTGGCCGCCCTGATCAGAATTCGAACTCTGATCATCGCCATTGGCGGGATGTACGTTCTTACCATTCTTGGCGTGACGCAATATCCATTCGAGCCAAAGGGGACGATCCAGGTCATGCTCTTTGTTTTACTCGCCTTCATCGTCGGCGTTGTGGGTACCGTGTTCGCTCAGATTCACCGCGACACGACGCTCAGCAACATCACTGACACGACTCCCGGTGAACTGGGGCGCGACTTTTGGTTTCGGATGGCCAGTTTTGTGGCGTTGCCCCTCTTCAGTCTCTTGGCGACCCAGTTCCCTTCCGTGAATAGGTTCTTCTACTCGTGGCTTCAACCGGCGATTCAAGCACTCAATCGCTAGCAAGCGTGCTTCAGACGAAGTCTGTGCGGGCTCTGTGAGGCAGTCAATACATCACGGCCCTGTCTGTTACTTAATTAGGAACGCAGAT
>JASHOO010000664.1 GCA_030041035.1 Bryobacteraceae bacterium
CAATGTCCAAAGTACACGCAACGAGTTCGCCGAGCAGGCGGTCGACAGCGCCCAGACCTCTTTGGGCCTGGCCACCCAGCAGTCCTCCAGCCTGACCAATGTGCAAAACGCACTCAACCTTTCCGGTTCCAACGGCATTCCGGACACGCTGGGAAATCTGTTCGCGAGTTTTTCCGCCTGGAGTGAAGATCCGCAAAGTGCGTCTACCCAACAGGCGGTGATGACCAGCGCTCAGCAGGTGGCCGAAAGTTTCCAGACCACCGCTTCCGGCCTGCAGCAGGTCCAGCAGCAAACCGAAACCCAGGTCGACCAGGCGGTCGACCAAATCAACGCCTACGCGCAGCAACTGCAAAGCTACAACACCCAGATCGCCAACGGTGACCGCAACGATGCTGCCCTCGACGCCCAGATCCACAACACGCTCGAGAATCTGTCCCAGATCGTGAATTTCACTTACACGGTCGGTGAGGACGGTGAAGTCACGGTGCTCGCCGGCGGCCAGACGCCGCTCGTCGTGGGCGAGCAACAGTACAACATCTCCGCTCAGTTCGCCGCACCTGCCCAGCCGGCCGGCAGTCCCGGTGTCCCGCCCACCGCCACCATCCTCGACTCGGCGGGCCGCGATATCACTTCGCAGATTACCGGCGGCCAGTTGGGCGGGCTGCTCGACACTTACAACAACGTACTGGGATCGCTGCTGGGGAACTCGACCCAGCCCGGCACACTCAATCAACTGGCGCAGGCTTTTGCCGATCAGGTCAACGAATTGATGACCTCGGGCTATGTCTCCGACGGTCCGCCGCCGGTTTCGGGTTCCGCCTTGTTTTCCTACGATACCAGCAACGCCACCAACGTCGCCGCCACCCTAGCCGTGAACCCCTCCGCCAGCACCGCCACCTTGGCTCCCATTGATCCCGGCCCGCCCGAGGTTAGCAACGGCACGGCGCTCGCGCTGGCCGGGCTCGCCAATCCCCAGGGCTCCACCGGGGAAATCGACAACGTCAGCTATGTTCAGTACTTCGGCAACCTGGCGGCGGCTATCGGCCAGCAACTGTCGGACGCCAACGACCAGCAAAACATCCAGCAACAAGTGGTGGCGCAGGCGCAGAGCGTGCGCCAGCAGATCTCCGGTGTCAACCTGAACGAACAGGCCGCACTGATGGTGCAGTATCAAAACGCCTATGAGGCCAACGCCCAGTTGTTTACCGTGCTGAACACCCTGACCCAGGTCGCGGTAAACCTGCTCGAACCCGCAGGTTCAGACTGAGGCCGCACGCAGCCAATGGAGGAAACCATATGATCTCGGGCATTGATCCAGCCGGCGCCCAGTTTCTGGCTGCACTGTCGCAGATTCAAAACAATATGCAGCAGGCCGAGACCGAACTCTCGAGCGGGGTCAAGTTTCAGAATGCCTCCGACGCGCCCGACGAGGTGAGCGATATCCTGAGTCTGCGTGCCGATATCACCAACAACAACCAGGTGCAGTCGAACCTGAACAATGTCACCACCCAGGTCGACACCGCTCAGCAAGCCCTCTCCAGCGCCGAGCAATTGGTCGAGAACGCCCTGACTCTGGCGGCTCAGGGCTCGAGCGGCACCGCCACTGCCACCTCCAACGGCAACCTGGCGCAACAGGTCGGGGCCATCCAGAATGAACTCATCTCCATCGCCAACACGCAGGTAGGCAACGACTATGTGTTCGGGGGCGATGATTACACTTCGCAGCCTTACGAGGCCGATACGTTGAATCCCGACACCGGCGGCGGCGTCGTGCAGTTGACCGTCACCCAGGCCACGCGGCTGATCCAGGATCCCCTCGGCAATACCTTCAGCGTGGATCTCACCGCACAGCAGATCTTCGACGACCAGAATCCCGACGGCTCCCCTGCGCCCGATAACGTCTTCGTGGCCGTGAACCAGTTGCGTGTGGCGCTCCAAAATAACGATCTCGACGGCATCCAGAGCTCCATCACGGCTCTCACCACTGCCGATAACTACCTCAACCAGCAGCTCGGCTTCTACGGCGCGGCCGAGAATCGCATCCAGGCCGCCAACAGCCTGGCGCAACAAATGAATCTCACCTATCAGACCGCGCTGAGCAACGATCAGGACGCCGACATGGCCCAAGCCGCCACCCAGTTGACCGAGAGCCAGACCCAGGAGCAGGCCGCCCTGCAGGCCGAGGGTATGTTGCCCCGAAACAGCCTCTTCAATTTCTTGGGGTGAGGGTTCCGATGCCTAAAGTATCCACCGGAACAAGCGATAAATCACCAGGAGGTCCAGCGGTCCGGTGAACCGGCAACTTTCCCAACAGGAAATCGACGCGGTCTTTGAAAACCTGGATGACCGCAAGGCCAGCGCTGCGCCCGCCAAGAAGGGAATCCGCTTCGATTTCCGCCGTCTGGACCGTATTGCCAAGTCCCAGCTCCGCGCCATTCACCTGCTGCACGATACCTTCGTGCGCAATCTGGGATCGAGTCTCTCCGCCTATCTGCGCTCCTACCTGACGGTTAACCTGGTGAGCGTCGAGCAGCTCTCTTACGGCGAATTTCTGGAAGGCCTGCCGTCCCCCACCTGCATTACGTCGCTCAGCCTCAAGCCGTATGAAGGCAACGCCGTGCTGGAGCTCAATCCCTCGATCATCTTCCCCGTGCTCGAGATTCTGCTGGGGGGCAGCGGCAAAAACCCCGCCGTCGTGCAGCGCGAAATCACTGAGATCGAGCAGAACCTGCTTGACGGCCTGTTCCGCGTCATCCTGCATGACCTCACCGAAGCCTGGAAGGGCGTCACCAGCATCGACTTCAAGATCGAAACCATGGAGAAGGAACCGCAACTGCTCCAGGTCCTCGCGCCCAATGAGGCCGTGGTCGCGGTCGGCATCGAGGTGCGCACCGGCGAGTCCACCGGCATGATGAACATGGCCATGCCCGCCATTATCATCAAGATGATGCGGCAGAAGTTTGAGCAGCAGTGGTCCGTGCGAAAAGCTGAATCCAGTGAAGCCGAGCAGGAACGCATGATGCGCTTCCTCTGCGATGCCGTGATCGAGTTCGACAGCCGCCTCGAAGGCGCGCATTTCAGTGTCGAGGAATTCCTCGGCCTCCAGGCGGGTGATCTGCTCATGTTCAACCACCCCCTGCACCGCTCCGTGGACGGTATCGTCAACGGCAAGCTGAAGTTTAAAGGACAGCTCGTCCGCGTGGGGAACAACAAGGCCCTCCGCATCGACTAGACCTGCAAGCCGCCCAGCCGCTACATTGGAGTTCTGTATAGTCTTGTTCCATCCCCAGCTATCGGTGTCGCGCTTTTGGCCACCCTGGCCGCCTTGGCCGGCGCCGTCACCGGCGTTCTGCTGGAAGGAACCGGCCGCAGCACGCGCGTGATCGTGCCCTTTGCCGGTGGGTTGCTCCTGGGCATCGCGCTGTTCGGCGTATTGCCCGAAGTGCTGGCCGAAACGCGATGGGCCGCCGGCCTGCTGCTGTTCGCCGCCGGTTACGCCCTGCTGCGCCTTGTCAACCTCTACCTGTTTCCCGTTTGCCCGTCCTGCTCTCACGATCATGACCACACCAGCTGCGTCACCGCCCTGCATGGTTTCGCCGCGCCTATGGTGCTGGCCGCCGCCGTCCACAGCACACTCGATGGCTGGGGTCTGGTGACCGCGCAGTGGGCTGCCCCGCCGGGCGTCCGCCTGGCGCTGCCCCTGGCCTTCGTGCTCCACAAAATCCCTGAGGGCATCGCGCTCGGCACCCTGCTGCGTGCCGCGGTCCGGTCGCGGTGGGCGGCTCTGGGCTGGTGCGCCCTGTGCGAAGGGATGACCCTCGCCGGCGGGGCCGGCGCCCTGGGCTTGGCCCCGGTGCTCGGCCAGGCCTGGATCGGCTACCCGCTGGCGTTGGCCGGCGGGACCTTTATTTACCTCGGGTGGCACGCCATTCACGGCGAATGGAAACGCCGCGGCGCCGTTCCCGCCTTCGTTCCCGCGCTCACCGGCGCCGCCGGTGCTGCGGCCCTGCAGCGGGGCGCCGAGATTATCTTGCGCTGAAGCCCCCTCTGAGTCACCAGCTTTCCCCCACCGCAATGGCCAATACTCTTGACAGCCATCCGAGACCGGCCTACACTGTCCCATAGATAAACTATGGGAACACGCGACACCCGCCGAACTGAAATCCCGCCCGGCACGCTCGACATGCTCATCCTCAAATCGCTCGCTCGCGGCGCCATGCACGGCTATGGCATCGCTGAACACATCCACCACATGTCGGAAGACGTGCTCGAGGTCGAAGAAGGCTCGCTCTATCCGGCGCTGCAACGTCTGTTAATTCAGGGATGGGTCTCGGCCGAGTGGGGCCAGTCGGAAAATAACCGGCGCGCGCGCTTTTACCGCCTGACCGCTGCTGGCCGCAAGCAATTGGAGCGCGAGCTTTCCGAGTTCGAGCGCGTCATGCGCGCCATCACGCGCGTCATCCGGACGGCCTAGGAGAACGGGATGGCGCGTCTCTGGCGCAAGCTGATGTTTCTGATCCACCGCGAGCGGTTCGCGCGCGACCTTGCCGATGAGATGCGCTTCCATCTGGAAATGAAAACGCGCGCTGCCGGCGGAACGGCGGATGCACGTTACACCGCCCAGCGCCAGTTCGGCAACGTCACACTGCTGCGCGAGCAGAGCCGCGACCAGTGGGGCTGGGTCTGGCTCGAGTCGCTTCTGAAAGATCTGTGCCACGGCGCGCGGATGCTCGCTAACAATCCGAGCTTCTCTCTAATCGCGATTCTCACCCTTGCCGTCGGAATCGGCGTCAATACGGCAATTTTTACGGCGTTCAATGCCGTGGCGCTACGCCCACTCGATGTCCCGGAACCCACGCGGCTCGTAGATGTCGGCCGCTCGACCGGAAACGACGATTTCTCGTTTCCCGATTACGTGCATCTTCGCGATCGCAGCCACGGATTTTCCGGCCTGATTGCCGAGACCTCCTCGGGCTACTTAATGCGCGGTGTGCCCGCGTTCAGTCCTAAGAAACAAAGCGGGATCGCGGATGCCGTCGGCCTGAACTTCGGGCAGCCTGTTTTGGGCAAGGATGCCGAGCCGGTATTCGGCGTGCTCGTGACGGCGAATTTCTTTCGAGTTCTAGGAGTTGCGCCGATGATCGGCCGTGACTTCATTCAAGGTGAGGACGACAAGCGCGGCGCTCATCCGGTCCTGTTGCTGAGCGAGAACTTCTGGGAGCAGCGGTTCGGACGTGACCCTGCCGTGATCGGGCGGACCATCATTCTGAATGACCTCGCGTTCACGGTGATCGGGATCACGCCGCGCGATTTCGCCGGTACGATGCCGTTGGTTCCGTCATTCTGGGCGCCCATTGAGCAGGGTGACCGCCTCCAGCCAGGCGGGGATTCGTTGCACGACCGGAGCCAGAGGTGGTGCCAGATCTATGGCCGGCTTGCCCAGGGCGTAACACAGGCGCAAGCGCAAGCCGAAGCCGACGCGCTCTTCCAAGGATTGCAGAACGAATACCGGGACTCCAACCCACACCAGAAAAACACTCCCGATCATATTGTCCTTAGAATGGCGTCTCCGTTTGGAAACACGCAAGGGCTC
>JASHOO010000078.1 GCA_030041035.1 Bryobacteraceae bacterium
TGGCGCAGCTCGGACATCACGGTGAAGCCGTCTTTGCCGGACAGCATGACGTCGAGGATGACGACATCGAACGGCGCCGAACCGGCCGTGAGCATTTCCAGCGCCCCTTCTCCCGTTTCGACCAATTGCACCTGATAGCCCTCGGCCTCCAGGTTGAAACGCAGCCCGTCGGCCAGGTGCCGCTCGTCTTCGACCACCAGAATCCGGCTCATTTCGCGATGGGAAGTTGCAGGACGAAGGTGCTGCCTTGTCCCGGGCCTTCGCTTTCCGCCCAGGCGCGCCCGCCGTGCCGCTTGGCCACGGAGCGCACAATGTAGAGACCTAGGCCGATCCCCTTGACGCGCGTGGTGAGCGAGCCGGGCGCACGGTAGAAGCGCTTGAAAATATGCTTCAGCTCGGTCTTTGGGATTCCAATGCCAAGATCTCGCACACGAAGAGAGACGTATTTGTCGTCGACTTGTGCCGTTTCGACAATCACTTTCGGCTCAGCTCCGGAATATTTCACGGCGTTCTCGATGAGGTTGGAAACGGCGGCGCGAACCTCGTCGGCATCCCCCATGATGCTCACTGAAGGCCCGGGATGGTATTCAAGCGATTCCGGCGGGATGCCCAACAACATTTGCGCGCGTGCAAGGCACTCCTGCACCACGGCGCCGAGGTTGATGCGCTCCACATGAAGCTTGCGGCCGGCAGCGCCGGCACGGCCCGTCCGCAGCACCTGTTCGATGGTCGCCAGCAGCCTGCCGCTTTCGTCCAGCATCACGCGGTAGAATTCTTTGCGCCTGGTTTCATCCACGTCGCGGGTTTGCAGGGTTTCGAGGTACAGGCGAATGGCGGCTACGGGGGTTTTCAACTCGTGGGTCACCGCGTTGATAAAAGCGTCATGTTGTTCGTTGCGCCGGATTTCCCGCACCAGAAAGATGGTGTTCACCACCACGCCGGCAATGATCAGGGCCAGCAGCAGGATGCCGAGAGCGAGCAGAATGCCGCTGCGCCAGTTGAGGATGACCCAGCCGACGTAGAGCAGGATGGCGACAAGGATCAGACAGGCGCCGAGCGTGATGAAGAAGGCGATCGATTTGCGCCGGCCGGCAACGACCATGAATACAGCTTATGACGACACAGGGAGCGGGTGCGCAGGTGCTGGTGTCACTGCGCGCGGCCCTATGCCGCTTCGCGTTCAATCAGCTTGGATGTGGTCTTCGCTACCTGCACGGATTTGGCGATTCCCAGGTACTTTAAAAGCTTGATCTGGAGCCAGGAAGGGTCAAACTCATACCAGGCCAGGCCATGGCGCGCCGAGCTCGGATGCGCGTGGTGATTGTTGTGCCAGCCTTCGCCGAACGTGATCAGAGCCACCCACCAGTTGTTGCGGGAATCGTCGCGCGTGGCGAATCGCCGCTGGCCCCACATGTGCGTCGCGGAGTTGACGAACCACGTGGCGTGGAGGCCGAAGACGATGCGCACGAAGCCGCCCCACATCAGCAGTGGCAGACCGCCGATGGCAACAAGCAGCACACCCAGAGCGATGCTGGGGAGCCAGTGGTAGTTGTTCAACCAGACGTAGAAACGGCGCTTGGCAAGATCCGGAGCGTACTTGGCCATCACGTTCGTGTTGTTGTGCAGGGTCCTGCCGGTGAGGATCCAGCCGGCGTGCGACCACCAGCCGCCTTCGCGAGGCGAGTGCGGGTCGCCCGGGTGATCGGAGAGCTGGTGATGAATGCGATGGACGGCAACCCAGGTGATGGGTCCGCCTTCGAGGGTTAACGCGCCGCAAACAGCAAAGAAATAATCGAGCGCCTTGGGCACTTTGTAGGACCGGTGGGTGTGCAGGCGATGATACCCCATGCTGATGCCCAGTCCGGTGGTGAACCAATACAAGAAGACTGTAATCGCAAAAAGCTTCCAACTGAAAAAGAACAGCCCGGCAATGGCACCAACATGCAGCAGCGACATGATGATGCAGTTGGGCCAGTTCAGCTTGTCGTCCGGCGATTTTCCGAATTCGTTCGTGATCACTGGGGCTCCAGGGGAGTAGTGGCGGTACAAACCTCAAGCTAGCAAGGATTCTGAGGTCGATTTGTAAGAGTTGTGTAATTTCGGGGGATAGACCGGGGTATTCCTGCGCTTCCGGTGGGTCAGGCCTGTAACACCCAACACGGCGCTAACCAAAGTGAGCACAGATCGATAGCCCATATGGAACGGGGGTGCGGTTCTGCGAGAATTGAGGCAGTGAGCCCAACTCCATGTTTTGCTGCCTGATCATTGCCGTCCTCGCCTTTCCGCGTATCGTGCTGGTGTGCATGTTCCTGTTCTCGAATTACCTGGAGCGCGCCTATCACGGGTTGATCGTCCCGATTCTGGGATTCATCCTGCTGCCTCTGACGACCATCACCTACGCGTGGCTCATGAATACCCACCAACCCATCCAGGGATTTAACCTGCTGATCCTAATCGTCGCCGCAGTCATCGACGCCGGCGGCATAAGCGGAGGAGCGCTTCGAAGGAGGGGGTGAGAATCTGAGCAAGACTGGGGGCGGATTGAGCCTCGACGACTGGTCGTGCTGTGCCGCAACCAGCGCGATGGTTGCGTGGCCGAGGTCGGCCTCCGCTGGTCCACCGTATCCTTCAGCAGATGGGCGTTGCGGCCAAGGAATTTGAGCGGCTGCGCTGAACCGACCTCAGGCTCATCCGCTCTTACTTTGCCCCCTCGCGGCCATGGTCGCCAGTTCATCGGCACGGTTGTTGTCTTCGTGCGAGGCGTGGCCTTTGGTCCACGTCCAGGTGGTTGTGTGCCGCGCCACCTCAGTGTCGAGCGCACGCCAGAGGTCGGCGTTGAGCACGGGCTTTTTGTCGCTCTTGATCCAGTTCTTCTTTTTCCAGCCGTGGATCCATTGCGTGATGCCGTTCTTCAGGTACTCGGAGTCGGTCACGACTTCGACCTCGCACGCTTCTTTGATGGCGCGCAGGCCCTCGATGGCGGCGGTCAGCTCCATCCGATTGTTGGTGGTGTGAGGCGCGGAGCCGAACAATTCGCGCTTGTGGCTGCCATAGCGCAGGATAGCGGCCCAGCCTCCGCGGCCGGGGTTGCCCAGGCAGGCCCCATCCGTGATGAGTTGGACTTTTTTCACGAAATCAGGACGGATTCGGCCTCGCGATGGAAGAAGGCATCCACACAGTCGAGGATTTCCTGTGCTTTATGCGCGTGATAAACCTCGTCGCGGAGCTTGGAGCCGTTGCGGACGCCGTGAGTGAAATACGTCGCGAACTGCTTCATTTTGCCGACGGTGTCGGGCTCGTCGCGATCGATCAGCATGGTGTAATACCGGCGCATCATTTCATACCGGTCGTTTTGCGTCGGCTGATCATAGCGTCCCGTCGTGAGATATTGCTCCATCTGGCGGAAGATCCAGGGATTCGAGGATGCGGCGCGGCCGATCATGACGGCATCGCAGCCGGTTTCGGCCACCATGCGAACGGCGTCTTCGGGCGTGGTGATGTCGCCGTTGCCGATCACGGGGATCTTGACGGCGGCCTTCACTTCGGCAATGCGTGTCCAATCGGCCTTGCCGCTGTAGCCCTGCTCGCGAGTACGCGGATGGAGCGCGACGGCCTGCAACCCGCAATCCTCGGCCAGGCGCGCCATCCGAACTGCCACGAGTTCTTCGTCGTTCCACCCGGCGCGGTACTTCATGGTGAAAGGAATCTGAATCGCGGTACGGACTTCGCGCAGCAGCCGCTCGACTAGCGGAAGATCACGCAGCAGGCCCGAGCCGCCATTGCACTTCACAACCTTGTTGACCGGGCAGCCGAAGTTGATGTCGAGGATGTCGAAGCCCAGGTCCTGGCAGACGCGCGCGGCATCGGCCATCACTACCGGGTCGGCCCCAAAAAGCTGGGCCGAAATGGGATGCTCCTCCGGCTCAAACGCCAGATATTTCAGGGTCTTGGTAGGTTTGCGGGCACGCAGTGAGGCGCTGACGCCGTGCGAGCTGGTGAATTCGGTCATGATGAGCCCGCAGCCGCTCAGGTTGCGAATGAAGCGGCGAAACACGGTATCAGTTACGCCCGCCATGGGCGCCAGCACGGTGGCCGGCGCGATGCGCACCTTTCCGATATCGAAACTGGAGGGAAAACTTGTCATCGGCCCTTGGGTTTTCTATATTTTAGCGGGTAGAGGCGCGGAAACGGAAACTGCTAGCTTCGCGTCTCATTTGGATACGGAGGGAAATCCATGAAGCCGCTGCAAATTGGTGTGCTGGTAGTCGTCTCTGCGGTGATTGGCGGCTTGTTCATGAAATGGCAAATCAGCCGGAACATGGTGAAACTAGCACCGGTCGCGCCCGCAGCGGCAGCCGTTTCGCAGCCGGCGGCACCAGCGGTGCATCCAGTGACCATGCAATCGCAGCCGGCTGAACCGGTCGAAGCTCCGCCAGTCGTTGAACACAAGGCGGCGAACGTCAATGCCAGACCACACAAGCCCATCAAGAGCCGGCAAGCTGCTCCGGTGATGATGGCACGCGTTGAGGCACCCCCGGCGGTTCAGGCCCCGGCAGAAGTTCCTCCGGCAGCCGTCACCCAGCCAGAGCCGCCGCGCAGCGAACCGGTATCGGCTCCCGAGCAACCGGTTCAGTATCCGGAACCGGCCGTTTCGGCACAGGCGCCTGTGCAGCCCGCAGTGCCTCTTCAGGTAACGCTCAAAGCTGGCACACTGATTTCTGCGCGTACGGTGGAAGCCCTGTCCAGTGAACATAATGCGGCGGGCGATGGATTTTCAGCTACGCTGGACAAGCCGGTAGAAGCGGATGGCTGGGTCATTGCGGAACGCGGCGCGCGTCTCGAAGGCAAGGTGGTCGAAGCCGGGCACGCAAACGGGCAATCGCATTTGGTTATAGCGCTGACGCAGTTGAGAACTTCCGACGGCCAGCGCGTTGCGATCGAAACCGAACCGTTTTCGAAGCAGGCTCAGGCGTCGGCAAGCGAGAGCGCGGTCAAGGTTGCAGCGGGAGCGGCTCTTGGAGCGGCCATAGGCGCGATGGCCGCCGGCGGCAAGGGCGCGGCCATAGGGTTGGGGGTCGGGACAGCAGCCGGCGCAGGCGGCGCGGTCGCGACGCGATCGAAAACCGCAGTGCTGCCGCCCGAGACGCTACTCCAGTTCCGGCTAAAGAACCCCGTCACGATCACGGAGCGGCAAGGACGCAGTTAGACGCATGGGGCTGGAATGGATCCAGCCCGCCTTCAACGTCTGCCGAAGTGGTGCCAGCCGCCGCCCACAACCAGGCCGAACCCGACTCCGCCATAGAATCCGCCGTAACCGACCGCCGGGTAGCCGTACCCGTATCCGTATCCCTCATAAGGGTAGCCGTAGGCGTACGGGTCACCGTAGCCGTACGGATATCCGTAGCCATACGGGTAGCCGTAGGAGGCGTAAGGGTAGCCATACCCATAGGGTCCATAGCCCCAATACCAGGGCCAGCCGAAACCAAGGCCCCAGCCCCATCCGCCGTAACCCCAGCCACCGCCGTAGAATCCTCGGCCATAGCCACCATAACCGCCATAGCCGCCCCGGAAGCCGCCTCCTCCAAAACCTCTCCCGACGCTTGCCACGTGACCACCGCCTCCACTGAAGCCGTGCCCACCGCCACCACCACCATGAGCCGCCGCCAGCACCGGAATGGACGAGAGGCCGGCGGTCAGCAATACCCACAAAGCTAGAGTGATTGTCCTGCGCATAATAGGTATCCCCACTGATTAGACTAGCGCCGTTCGCGGCAGGTTGCGACGAGTACGGTATAATCCGCGAGCGTGGGGCGAATTCTCGTGGTTGTTTGGAGCCAGGCCTTGGTCTGGGGCGTATTGTGGACCGTCATCATGCAAGCCGCTGATTTACCGCCCACTCCCAAGAAGCCGGTCACGGATGTCTATCATGGCGTGAAGGTTGTAGACGATTACCGCTGGCTGGAAGACTTTCATAATGCGGCGGTGCGCGCCTGGGCGGATAACGAAAACCGTTACGCCCGTGCGTATTTGGATGGGCTGCCGGAGCGAGCGGAGCTCTACGAGCAGTTGAAGCGATTGCGCAGCTATCCCTCGCCGCGCTACCGCGCGTTGATCTACCGGGATGGCTTATTTTTCGCCCTGAAGCAGCAACCACCCAAGGAGCAGCCGTTTCTGGTGACGCTGGCATCCCCCGACGACCCGGCATCGGAGCGTGTGGTGGTGGATCCCAACCAGTTGGACGCCCAGGGAACGACGGCTATCGACTTCTATGCACCCTCAACCGACGGAAAGCTGGTCGCCGTTTCGCTTTCCAAAGGCGGCAGCGAAAGCGGCGACGTCCACGTTTTCGAGGTGGCGACTGGCAAGCCCCTGGCGGATGTGATTCCCCGGGTGAACGGTGGCACCGCCGGCGGCAGCCTGGCCTGGAACGCCGATAGTTCGGGTTTTTATTACACGCGTTATCCGCGCGGCAGCGAGCGCGCCCCGGCAGACATGGGCTTCTACCAGCAGGTGTATTTTCACCGGCTGGGTACCCAGACCGAAGACGACAGGTACGAGATCGGCAAGGATTTTCCGCGCATTGCGGAAATCGCACTGGATGCTTCCCAAGACGGCCGCTGGATTCTTGCCACCATGGCCAATGGCGATGGCGGCGAGTTTGCGCTTTACCTGCTTGGGCCGAACGGCGAATGGCGGCAGATTGCACGGCTGGCGGACCAGGTGACCCATGCCGAGTTCGGGACCGACGGGCATCTCTATCTGCTTTCGAAACAGAATGCACCGCGCGGCAAGATTCTGAGGATGACCCCCGATGGTGGCGACCTGACGCGTGCGCAACCTGTGGTGCCGGAATCAAAGGCGGTGATCGAGGATTTTTTGCCGGCTGCGACCAGGCTCTACGTCAGTGATCTCGTAGGTGGGCCATCGCAGATTCGCGTGCTGGATCTCAACGGGCGTGAGCATGGCAATGTTCCTGTGGAAAGCGTTTCCTCGGTTGAGGAAATGTTGCGTGGCAAAGGAGGTGAACTGCTGTTTGAGAGTGAATCTTACCTCGAGCCGCCCGCCTGGTACCGGTTCGATCCCGGAACGAAAAAGGCGGAGCGTACCGCGTTGCGCTACAAGGCCGCGGTGGACTACAGCGATGTGCAGGTAGTGCGCGAGTTTGCCACCTCCAAAGACGGCACAAAAATTCCGCTGAATATCATTTCACGAAAAGGGACCAAGCTCGACAGCAATAATCCGACAGTCCTTTATGGTTACGGTGGTTTCGACATCAGTCTGACGCCGGGGTTTACCGTCCGGCTGCGACCGTTACTGGACCATGGATTTGTATACGTCATCGCCAACCTGCGGGGCGGCGGTGAATTTGGCGAACAATGGCACGAGGCCGGCAAGCTGACACACAAACAAAACGTTTTTGATGATTTCGCGGCAGCGGCGCATTATTTGATCGATCACCGGTACACGAATCCCGCGCGGCTGGCCATCGAAGGTGGCAGCAATGGCGGATTGTTGATGGGCGCGGCCCTGACCCAGCGTCCGGAGTTGTTCCGGGCGGTCGTTTCCTACGTCGGGCTATACGACATGCTGCGCGTCGAGCTGCATCCCAATGGCGCCTTTAACGTCACCGAGTTTGGCACGGTGAAGGAGCCGGACCAGTTTCGTGCGCTCTATGCGTACTCGCCTTACCATCACGTGGTGGACGGCACGCAGTACCCGGCGGTGCTGTTTCTGACCGGAGATAACGACCCGCGCGTCGATCCGGCCAATTCCCGCAAGATGACCGCCCGGTTGCAGGCGAGCGGAACCAAGCGGCCGGTTCTGCTGCGCACCAGCAGTAGCTCCGGGCACGGTATCGGGACGGCGCTGAGCGAGCAGATCGCCGAAGACGCAGACGTGTTCGCC
Organism: Bryobacteraceae bacterium; assembly: GCA_030041035.1. GTDB lineage: Bacteria > Acidobacteriota > Terriglobia > Bryobacterales > Bryobacteraceae > QHXW01. Next base: position 7,906 of record JASHOO010000078.1, read on the forward strand.
TTCCTGTTCGACCAACTTGGCGTGAGATAGGGTGTCCGGCCTTTCCGTCGACCGCGATTACCTGCTTGGCGTGCTCGCGGATCTCGTGCGCATCAACTCCATCAATCCCATGCTGGTACCCGGCGGCGCCGGAGAAGCGGAGATCGGTGGTTACGTGGCGGATTCGCTCGCACGCATGGGTCTGGAAGTTCGAAAAATCGAGCCGGAGCCGGGACGGCCGAGCGTTGTGGCTGTGCTGCACGGCTCAGGGCCCGGGCGGTCGCTGATGCTGAATGCGCACTTCGATACCGTCGGCATTGAAGGCATGGCGGAGCCCTTCTCCGCGGCCATTCGCGATGGCAAATTGTACGGGCGCGGCGCCTATGACATGAAAGGCAGCCTCGCGGCATGCATGACCGCAGCCAAGGCATTGGCGGAGAGCGGGACGCTGGAGGCCGGATCGCTCGTGGTGGCGGCGGTGGCCGACGAGGAATACGGCAGTCTCGGAACCGCGGCGGCGATTCGTGAAATGACGGCGGATGCCGCGATCGTGACCGAGCCCACTGCGCTCAACGTTTGTCTTGCGCACAAAGGCTATCTGTGGATTGACGTCGATACCGAGGGCCGCGCGGCGCACGGGAGCAAGTTCCAGCAAGGCATCGACGCCAACATGCGCATGGGCCGGTTTCTAGCGGAACTGGATCAACTGGAACGCGATTTGCGCGCGCGGCCTCCCCACCCGCTGGTCGGTCCGCCGTCCTTGCATGCAGCCATGATTGCCGGCGGGACCGGGTTGAGCACGTATGCGGCGAGCTGTAAGTTGCAAATCGAGCGCCGCACGGTTCCGGGTGAGACCGAAGCCCAGGCAGTGGGCGAGATCCGCGAGATCGTGGACAGGCTGGCTGCGGCAGACGCGACTTTCCGGGCGAAGACGCGCTGCTGGTTCGCGCGTGAGCCGTTCGAAGTCGCGCCGGACGCGCACATTGTGCAGGTAGTGGATCGTGCAGTGGAGCAGGTGCTGGGGCGGAAGGCAGCCCACGTCGGCGATACGCCATGGATGGACGCGGCTCTGCTCTCGGCCGCGGGTACGGAGACGGTCGTCATCGGTCCAGCCGGCGCAGGCGCGCATGCCGCGGAGGAGTGGGTGGATATTGAATCAGTGGTGCAACTGGCAGAGATTCTGGTGCGCGCGGCCGAGGAGTACTGCGGGTGATGACGCAATAGGCAAGCGATTCCGAGCCGGCCAGGGTAGCCGCGAGCTGGATGCCCGCGGCTTTTGTCGGCGTACCCGACCTCTTGATTAGAGCTTCACGGGATTTTGCGGCCGGGGTCGTTCCAGTTCCGCGACGCTCTTCACCCGCTTGAGGGTGAGAGGCAGCGCGTTCCCCGCTTGCGACCAGGTGCCTTCGATGCTGGCGAGGTCCTGCGAGATTTTGCCCTCAAACACACCGCCGATCTGCTTCAGCTCCATCTTGATCGAGGTGCCGTCACGCGTAACCGCCGTCACAGGCAGGCCTTTCACGTCTTGATCCAGGCTGTCCATAGTCGCGGTGAGGCCGTCTTCGCTGTTGACAATGTGAAAGGCGATGCGCAGCTTCACCGTGCCCGCGTCGAGCGTGCCCAGCCAGTCGCCATCCATGTCGGAGGGTTTGGCGGGCTTGTGTTCGTTCTTCACCGGGCCTATAGCTCGGTGGAAATCAAGCGGCGCCGATTGACCCTGGGTCCATTGGCCGGTGATTGCCGTGGCACTGGCATCCACTTTGCCTTCGTAGGAGCCTTTGACGGCTTCCACCTCAAGACTCAACTTTGAATTCTTGAGCGAAATGGAGCTGACCGGGATGCCGTTAGCGCCCTGGTCCACGCTATCCATACTGGCTTTGAAGCTGCCGTCATTGTTCTTGGTGATGTGCAAAACGAGACGCAGTTCGCCCGGACCGGCTTTGAGGGTTCCCTGCCAGTCACCGGCGATATCCTGCGTGTGGGCGACAGACGCCATCGAAGCGGCGAGGGTCGCGAAGAGCAATACGTTTCTCATAGGGTTTTGTGCTCCTTTTAACTATTTGCTATATTTATATAGCATATTGTAATTGAATGGCAAGAGAAATATCCGGCGCTTTGTCAATAAGATCGGTTCTAGTCCAGCAGCAAAAAGCCGGTAGCGACGACCAGTGCGAGGCCGGCCAAAAGTATCCACGCCCAGCGGTTGGCGAAGTTGAGCGTGTACCCCAGGCCGCCACGTTTCTCGACGAACAGGACGGGATCGCTGGGGTTGTAGTAGATGACACCGCCCTTCCAGCACTCTTGCGGCGTCGGGTCCAGGGGCTCGCCCAGGTGGCTCATCTTGCCGGCCATGATCACGAGGATCGGGATCAGCGCGGCCACCACAACCAGGATGATGGGCCATTCGGGAATGCCGAAGACCGGTTGCAGGGCGATCAGGTCAGACATGCCGGCCACAACATACGTAACCGCGATGATGCCGCCGAGAATGACGGGCCGGGAGCGTGAGCGCCGAGCACCATACCAGCCGGCGATACCTACGAGCAGCAGCAATGCACAAAGTTCCAAAGCGAACAGCAACTCACCGTAGACCCCCTTGGTAGTCCGGTCCGCCCATCCCCCGGGGCTGGCGATACCCCGGCTTACGGCAAGGCGCTCGGGAATGCGGTCCCAGTTGAGATAGAGGTACAGTGCCGCCGCTCCCAGCAGGGCGAATGGGCCGCTGCCCAGCCATACAAAGCCGGGCAGGCGGTCCGGAGCCGTACTCAACGCGGCTGCGCGCTTTCGGGGGATCTCCACCGCGAACGGGCTGAGCCTTCGATATTGCCAATAGAATGCGAGGACCGCGATCACAATCGTTCCGGCGGCTACCGGTGGTTGGAGAGTATCGACGAGCCGGATCGGGCACAGAACCAACGCTCCGATACCCGCGGCCGCAGCGGCGGCTACCACCAGCCGGAACATTGCGATCGCCCGGCGCCCGGCGGAACTCTGCCGGAAGTCCGGCGACACCGGGACCGCAAACAACAGTTCCCGGCGCGTCATGTTGGGGATCGCGAGGAGCACGGCTCCCAAAAAAACGTGCAGCGAGATAAGAAGTTTCATCATTGGGTCACCATCTCAGCCATGGCTCGCAACTCGGCAGCGATACCGTCGGCGGAAATGCCCTCAGAGCGCATCTGCGCCACCAGGGCCCGCAGCCGGTTGCGGTAGTCCTCAGTCCGTTCTCGATCCGGGGTCGGCGGCACAGCCCGGTGCACTACGATGGCGCCCCGCCCATGCTTCAGATCCAGCCAACCTTCCGCTGCGAGCTGCCGGTAGGCCTCCGCTACTGTATTGAAGTGAATTCCCAATTCAATGGCCAGCCGGCGAACGGAGGGCAGCTCGGTTCCCGGAGCCAATCGACCTTCCACCAGAAAGACGCGGAGACCGTCCATGATCTGGCGCACGGCCGGAACGCCGGAACCAGGATCGATGTGGATTTGAGGGCTCTCTAACATCACTGTACAGTGTACTTGTACAGTATACAATTTGTCAATGGAAAATTTAAGTCTCGATTTTCGTTAGAGATTCGAGGATCCGCGGCAAGGCTTCGCGCGCTGGAACGCTCCCTTGCGCCATGCGCGCGTTGCCGCCGCCTCGACCGCCGGCCTGCGCGAGCAGCGGTTGCAGGGTTTTGCCGGCATCGACGCCGGAGTCTGCTGATGTGGCCAGCAGAATCGACGGCGGTTGTTCGATGATGCCGATGAAAACCGCTTTCGGCTGCGCGATGAAGCTTTGGGCGAGAGGGCGCAGCTCGTCGAAGGTTCCCGTCGCCAAGCGGCGGACCGTGCGACGGAGGCCACTGGCGTCGGTCGAAGCGGCGTCGTACAACTCGCGGCCCTGATAGCGGGCGAGCTCGGTTTCGAGCCGGCGGCGAGCCCGATCAGCTTCGCGGGCAGCCTCCAACTGCACGGCGGCGAATTGCGGCGTTTCGTCAATCGATGTCGAAAACGTTTGCGCGATGCGGGTGAGGGCGTTGTAGTCAGCCCGCGCCCGCTGCACGGCGCGGCCTCCGCAGAGGAACTCGACGCGCACGGTATTCCGAACCTTTTCGAGACGGCGGATCAGGATCGGCCCGATCTCGCCAGTGAGCCGCACATGCGTGCCGCCGCAGGCGATGCGGTCGAGACCCTGAATGGACACAATGCGCAGCGTGCCATCGCGGTCAGACGGTTTCCTCAGGTCAGCGGCTGCTTCGGCGGATTCGTAGGTCACCAGAATCGGCCGGTTCTCAGCCACGGCTTCATTGGCGCGCCGCTCGGCGGCCGTGACTTTCTCCAGGTCGATGGAGGGTGTTTCCAGATCGAGCGTCGAAATCTCTTCGCCCAGGTGAAAGCTGCAAGTTTCGATGCCGAACTGCTCGATGAAAACCGCCGAGAGCAAGTGCTGGCCGCTGTGCTGCTGCATGTGATCGAGCCGCCGGGGCCAATCGATGCGGCACGCCGCCTCCTCCGATTCGACCGGCTCCGTGAGTTGGTGGGCGATGCGCTCGCCTTCGTCGATCACGTCGACGACAATGGCGCCGTTGATCGTGCCGAGATCATGCGGCTGGCCGCCGGAGGTCGGATAAAACGCGGTGCGATCGAGATACAAGACGGTACCGTTCTCCGCCCGGCCGGTGACGCGGGCACGAAAGTCCCGCAGATAGGAATCGTGATAGTAAAGGCGTTCGGTCATCAAGCGCCGCCAGTCCCTTATAATACTGAACCATGCTGAAACGAATTTGCTTGGCGCTATGGCTTCCGGTGTTTGCCTCCGCTGCTGACAAACCGACGATAGCGCAACTCTTCGAATTAGCACGCCATCTTTCGCAGGACCTCGATCCCGCACTACGCGCCGCGCTGGGAGACGATAAGATCAAGAAAGGTACGGCGTTCGCTGGCGAAGGTTCGGATTTCATTTTCGCAATTGAGTCCGACTCGCGGCCTGAGCTCTACGTGGATGACCGGTCCGGCGCACCAATGGCACGCACAACGCCGACCGGCCTCTGGTTTCAAACCATAACACTTCGTACGGGAACCGCTCACAGCTTCTACTACATCGTGAATGGTGAGCACGTGGGCGGGTCAACCGACGTTCCCGCATATGGGCCGGATTCCTATCCCCAGCCCGGCGTGCCACAGGGCACCCTCTCAGACAGAATCGTGCACACGAGCAAAATCTACGATGGCATGCAGAGCAATTACTGGATCTATGTTCCTTCGCAATACGATGCAAGCGTACCTGCGGCGCTGATGGTTTGGCAGGACGGGCAGAACCTGATCCAGCGCGACGGGGCCTCGCGCACGCTTACGGTTGTGGACAATCTCATCGCGCAGAAGAAGATTCCGGTGATGATCCAGGTATTCATCGAACCGGGAACGATCGGCGAAAAGAAAATGCGCAGCATAGAATATGACACGGTGTCGGACCGCTACGCGCGCTTCCTGCGGGATGAGATTCTGGCTGACGTGCAGGCGAAGTACAGTATCCGCAAAGACGCGTACAGCCGCGGCATTGGAGGCATTTCCTCGGGAGGGATTTGCGCCTTCAACGTGGCCTGGCAGCAGAACGACCAGTTTAGCCGCGTGCTCTCGCATGTGGGCAGTTTCACCAGCATTCAATGGCATCACGATGAGGCCGACCCGCGCGACAACCTCCTGGGC
>JASHOO010000665.1 GCA_030041035.1 Bryobacteraceae bacterium
GATGTGAGGAAGGCTGCCGGTACGCCGATGGCGAGTCCGGCGAGCGCGAGCACAACGACTTCGCGAAGAACCATCCAGACGACAGCGCGGCGGTGAGCACCGAGCGCCATGCGGATGCCGATCTCACCGGTCCGGCGCGCGACGATGTACGACATGGTTCCGTAGAGACCGACGCAGGCGATGGTCAGCGCCAGCATGGCGAAGGCGGAGCAGAGATCGGCAAGGGCGGCCTCCTGGCTCATGTCCTGGTCGATTTCCGCGGATTGGGTTCGTACATCGGTCACGGGCACACGAGGGTCGGCCTGATGGACAGCCTCGCGGACGGAGTTGACGTAGGCGAGCGGATCGCCGGCGGTGCGCAGCGCGAAGACCATCTCGATCGGCTGCGGGTAGCCCTGATCGTAGGGGATGTAAACGACGGGCAGGAGTTCTCGCTTGAGCCCACCGTAGCGCGCGTCCCTGGCGACTCCGACGATCTCCATGTCGCGCGCGGGCTGCTCGCGGTTCCACAAAATGAGACGGCGGCCTATCGGGTTCTGATCGCCGAAGGTGTTCCGCGCGTAACGTTGATTGACGATCGCGACGGGTTGTGAACCGGCGTGGTCGCGGCTGTCGAAATCGCGCCCGGTCACGAGCGGGATCTGCATGGTGGTGAGGAAGTGAGGTCCGGCGGATATGAGCGGTGTGCCATCGCCTCGGCGCGTGCCAGGTAGCGTGACCGAGAGGTAGGTGCCGACGCTGATCAGCGACGATTCGGCGAGGGTGGCATCGCGGACACCGGGGATCGTAGCGAGGCGGTTGCGGAGATCGCTGTAGAACCGGGCGATCTCGGGGTCGTGATGGCCGGCTTTGCGGGCATCCACCTGGAACAGCAGCAGGTTTTCGCGATTGAAGCCGAGCGCGACCGATTCGAGGTTGGATAGCGTGCGCACAAAGAGGCCGGCTGCAACCAGCATCAGCAGCGCCAGGGCGATCTGGCCGGCGATCAGCACCTGGCTGACGCTAACGCGACCATGGTGGCGAAGGTTCGCACGTGTTGCCTTGAGCGCGGGTATGAGATCGAGGCGTGTGGATCGCATGGCTGGAGCAAGGCCGAAGAGCAAGCCGGTGACGACCGAAAGCACGACGGCAACGGCGAGGACGTGCCAGTTGAGCTTGGCATCGACGGTGACGTGTTGCGAACCGGCGGCGAGCAGCACGGTCAGGAAACGAATGCCCGAGATGGCGAAGAACAGACCCGCCGCGCCGCCCAAGGACGCGAGCAGCACGCTCTCAGTCAAGAGCTGGCGGATGACACGAAGGCGGCCGGCGCCAAGGCTGATGCGGAGGGCGATTTCATGCCTACGCGAAGCGGCGCGCGCGAGCAGCAGATTGGCAACATTCGAGCAGGCGATGGCGAGGATGAGGCCGACCAGCGTCATGAGCACGAAGAGCGGTTTCGAGAACTGGCGGCGCAGCGTATCGAGGCCGGTTGCACCTTCGGCGATCCGCAGAGCAGGGAGATTCGCCCGCTGCCGATCGTTCCTGGCGGTAGTGGCGATCCACTGGTGAAATTGCGGCGCGAGCGCGATCTGTGCCTGAGCGAGTGTGACACCGGGGCGCAGGCGGGCCATGAGCTGAACCCAGTAGTCGTTGGGAGCGAGATAATCGCTCGCGGTAACGCCGAACGGGTCGGCAGCTCCGAGCAGCAGGTTGGCGTGCATGGGGAGGTAGACATCCGGAGCGCGGCCGGGATCGACGCCGAAGAACTCGGATGGAGCGACGCCTACGACGGTGAACGGCAGATTGTCGATGAGAACGGATTTGCCAATGGCACCGGCGGCAGCGCCGAAGTGGTTTTCGGCCAGTGCGCGGCTGACGACGATCACGGGAGGCGCGCCGGCGCGGTCGTCATCGCGGAAGATGAGCCGGCCGGCGGCAGGGAGAACGCCGAGGCCGCGAAAGTAATCGCCGGAAACCAGCTCACCGCCGGCGACGTAGGCCTGGCCGTTGATGGTCAGATTGAGGGTTCGGGACTCCCGCGTGTCGCAATAAGCGAAGACCTCAGAGAAGACGGAGCTGCCGTTTTTCTGAAAGAACTGAAAGCCGAGGTAGGGAAAGATGTCGCCGACGGACCCGGAGGGATCGTCATATGCGCCGCCGTCGCCGTGCTGTTCTTCCATGACGAAGTCGCCGTTGCGCCAGGCTCCCAGCCTGGTTTGCCAGTTGATCACGACCAACGAGCCTGGATTGGCGACGGGGAGAGAGCGCAGCAAGAGGGCATCGAGAAAGCTGTAGATGGTGGTGTTGGCACCGATACCCAAGGCGAGGGAGAGGGCGGCCAGCGCGGTGAAGGTCTTGTTACGGCGCATGGTGCGGGCGGCGTAGCGGAGATCCTGCGCGAGCTGATCGAGGAAGGTCCAGGACCAGGCGGCGCGGACGTCTTCTTTTACCAGCGCGAGGTTGCCCAGATCGCGGCGCGCGGCGTATCGTGCATCGGCGTGGGACAAGCCTTGCGCGCGTAGCTCATCGGCTTCTTCCTGGAGGTGGAACTCCAGTTCGTCGCGCAGGTCGTCTTCCTTCCGGTGGCGGCGGGTCAACCAGATCAGCTTGCGAAACAAGGAATGCATCATGCCTCCTGATCGGTGGGGTTCAAGACCAGGCCCATGGCGCGGGAAAACGTGTTCCACCTCACCTGTTCGGCTGCGAGCTGTTTGCGCCCGGCGGGCGTGAGGCGGTAATACCGTGCGCGTTTGCCTTTGTCGGAGAGATCCCAGGAAGCGGCGATCCAGCCCTGCGCTTCCAGACGGTGAAGGGCGGGATATAGGGAGCCGGTCTCAACTTGAAGGAGTTCCTCGGAGGTGTGCTGGATGTGCTTGGCGATGGCGTGACCGTGAGCGGGGCCAGCGCGGAGGGTGCGGAGGATCAGGAGATCGAGAGTACCTTGCAAGAGATCGACTCGCGAAGGCGGCTTTTGGCTCATTGTGTAGAGATTCTACTAGAAATTCTGTAGATTGTCTACTCCATAGATGGCGCGGCTTCGGCCGTGGCACAATCGCGGTGGAGGCCTATGCGCAATTCGATACTTGCAGGGCTGAACCGGCAGGCGGTGGAACATGCGGCGAGAACCACAGTGGCGGCGACGGTGTCGCTGGCGATCGCAAAGATGTTTCGACTTCCAGAGGCGTACTGGGCGGCCATCAGCACGATGGTGGTTACGCAGTCGTCCATGGGGGCGGCGCTGACCATTTCCGGGCAGCGGTTTGCGGGCACGACTCTGGGCGCGGCGGCCGCCGTGTTGTTGGCGAACCGGCTGGGATCGGGCATGCTGACTTTTGTGGTGGGCGTGTTCGGCTTAGGTCTGATTTGCGCCCTGATCCGGCTGGACTATGCGGCATATCGATTTGCCGGGATCACACTGGCTGTGGTGGTGCTGATCACGCGGAATCAGCCGGTCTGGATTGTGGCGTCTCACCGGTTCTTTGAAGTGTCGCTGGGAATTGTGACCGGCCTAGCGATGACGGCTTTGTGGCCGGAACAGGACCGCACGGCGCCGGCCAGTGCGAAGGGTGGGCGCGCCTGAAGCCGATGCTGCTATTCCCAACGCAGAGCCACGGCGGGCCGGATGCGAACGGCTCGCAAAGAGGGCACGAGTGACGCCACAGCCGCGACGGCACCCAATACGGCGGCGCCGAGCAGGAAGACAGTGGGATCGGCGGGCTTGACGTCGTACAACATGGTGGCGATGAAACGCGTCAGCAAAAAGGCCCCCGCTGCGCCGATCATGAGGCCGACACCGGCCAGGCGCAGGCCCTGCCAGAGCACCATACCCAGCACGTCGCGCATCCCGGCGCCGAGCGCCATGCGGATGCCGAATTCGCGGGTCCGCTGCGTGACGGAATAAGCCAGCACGCCGTAGACGCCGATGGCGGAGAGCAGCAGCGCGAGACCGCCAAACACCAGGCACAGGATCACGGGTGCGCGGCGGTCCAGGAGCGAGGCGGAGATGCGCTCGGGCATGGTTTTGGTGTCGAACAGGGGAAGCTCGGGGTCGGCTTGCAGGATCTCCCTCCGGATGGTGCTGACCAACTGGGGGTTGTCGCGACTGGTTTTGATCACCAGGTGCATGTCGCGCTGGGGCCACTGCGTATGAACGAAATAGACCTGCCCAACCGGATTCTGCTCGGCCAGATCGCCGGTCTTCACGCTGCCCACCACGCCGACGATGGTGAAGTGGGGTTCTTTGTTGGAGTCCTTATCCAGCGGGTCAACGCCGCGGCGAAGCGTGTTGCCGATGGCGCCGCCGTTGGGCCAATACTTATGGGCGAGGAACTGATCGATCAGCACGACCTTTTGCGAGTCCGGTCCATCGCCCGCGTTGAAGTTGCGCCCTTGGAGGATCGGGATGCCCATAGCGGGCAAATAGCCGTAGTCCACGATGTTCCAGCCGGGCACGGGAGGGGTCTCGCCGGGGGCGAGGGGGTGACTGTCAAACTGAATCACGCTGGCATTGTTATTCCCGCTGAAGGGCAAATAGGTGGTGGCGCCGGCGTGCGCCACACCGGGCGTGGAACGCAGGTGTTCCAGCAATGACGAGACGAAGTTGCGCACTGCGGGGTCGTCTTTGTAACGCGCTTCGGGTAGAGAAAACTGGGCCGTGATCACGTTCTCCGATCGAAAGCCGGGCCTGACCGTGAGCAGGCGGGCGAAGCTCAGGGTCAGCAGGCCGGAGCCGATGAGAAGCACGAAAGCAAGGGAGACCTGGCAGACGACCAAGGCCGAGCGCACCCAAAGCGCGCGGCGGCCCATGGTGCCGGAACGCTCGTTGCCGCGGAACACCTCATTCAGGTTGCTGTGCATCACGTGAATGAGGGGCACGCTGCCGAAGACGAGTCCCGTGATCACGGCGATGGCCGCGGTGAATGCCAGCACGGCGCCATCCACGTGGATGTCGCCGGTGCGGGGAAGGTTATCGCCAGCGAGCGAGACCAGGAGCCGGACGGCACCAAGTCCCACGGCCACGCCCAGCGCGCCACCCAAAACGGCCAGCGTGACACTCTCGACCAGAAGCTGGCGGGCAATCCGCCAGCGGCCCGCGCCGAGGCTAAAACGAATGGCGAGTTCCTTGATGCGGACATTCGAGCGAACGAGCATGAGATTGGC
>JASHOO010000666.1 GCA_030041035.1 Bryobacteraceae bacterium
TTGCGATCGGCGTTCTGCTCTCGCTGGTCACGTTTGTGGTGCAGACCGCCCTGGTTCTGGCGATGTTCCGCGTGACCAAGGCCATGCAGGATAAGCTGCTGCCGCTGATCGACGCCACCGGCCCACTGGTCAAAACGATACGTTATTTTGCCGACGAAAATTTTCCGAAATTTTCACAGATGACCACTGAAGCCAGCGAGATGGTGAAGGTACTGCACGCGCAGGTGGACCGGCTGGGTGAAGTCGTGAAGGACATCAGCGATCGGGCGCGGGCGCAGGTGGCGCGCATCGACGGCGCGGTGGACCTGACCGTAGACCAGGTGCAGCACGCTACCGCCTCGGTCAAAGATGCGGTACTCCGGCCGGTACGGCAAGTCGACGGCATCATGCAAGGCATCCGCGCGGCGGTGGGAGTGATGGCTCAGGGAAGGCGTGAATCGGTGGATCACGCCACACAAGACGAAGAAATGTTCATCTGATGGCGAAAGTGGCGCTGATTTACGGTGTGCGACTGCTGCCGGCGGACGAGCTGGAGTCGGTGGGGGAAGCGCCTATCGCCCTGAAGAACGGCCGGAAGGCCTCGGTGACGATGCATTTGATCGAGGGCGGCAGCGAAGAGGAGATTCGCAGACAACTGCTGCAATCCCTCGATGCGTTCTTCGAACTGTATCCGGAAATATAAGTCCGCAAGCAGCGGTACAATGCCAGTCGTTCTATGAAACCACTGGCGCTAGTGCTGTTCTCTGCGGGAATTCTTTCCGCCGATGCTTTGAATTGCATCAACTCGGCGGTTTCTTCGCCCGGCTTAAGCGCGCATGTCGAAAACGAAACGCTGGTAGTTGCGTGGACCGGAGAACACGGCACGCCGCTCCGGGCCTCATTTGCGATTGAACGAGCAACGCCGGTGGTGCGGGAGCTGGCGGCGGGCGGCGCTATTTTGGCTCGAGATCTGACGCCGGAATTCACGACAGTGAGCGGCGTGCGCCGTGCCGCGCACGGTCTTGATTACGAACATCGCTGGGATGTTTTTTGGGATGCGCCGCTGAGCATTCCGGGGCACGGCGAGAATCCCGGCCTGCCGCGGAAGCCGGAAGAGATCCGGAAAGGTGCGTCGGCGTTTGATACGCACGGGTGCGAGGTCAAACGGGACGGCGCGAGGATCGAAGTTTCGTTTTCCGGCCTTTCGCTGGGGATCTTTTCCGGGCGTTTACAATTCACGGTGTACCGGGGCTCGAACCTGGTGCGCATGGAGGCCATCGCCAAGACGGAGGAGCCCTCGGCGGCCTACAAGTACACGGCGGGGCTGCGTGGATTTTCGACGCAAGATCTGGCCCGCGTGAGATGGCACGACGCGGGCGGCAATCCGCAGAAATACGAGTTCGGCGGAACACCCAATCGCGATGCCATGCCGCTTATCGCGCGCAACCGGCTGGCGGCCGCCGAAGGTCCCGGCGGGAGCATCGCGGTTTTTCCACCGCCGCATCAGTTTTTCTTCGCGCGGGAAATCGAAGTCAACAACGGGTACGTGTGGTACCGGAAGGACGCGGAGGGCAGCTTCGCGATGGGCGTGCGCCAGGGAGACAATGCCGGCGGTTACGAGCCCATCTGGATCGACCGCGTATATTCGCTTTACAACGCTCCGCCGGGCACGTGGCAGCGCATGGCAGTTTTTTTCTATCTAGATGCGGCCGACGCGGAGGCCACGCGGGAGGCGGTGCTGGCGTACACGCACGGTGACCGATTTGTGCATCTCCCGGGATATCAAGTAATGGCTACGCACTTCCATACGGCATTTGCCCAGGAGCTGAGCGAGGCCGGTACCCTAGATGTGCAACCTCCGTGGATTGCGGCCATCCGGGCGCTCGGGGTGAACATCGTGATGCTGGATGATTTTCATGATGACGGCCACCCGCAAGACAACGGTCGCGTCCGGCTGAACGAGCTGCGCCAATATTATGCAGCCTGCCAGCGCCACTCCGACCGCGATTTCCTGATTCTGCCGGGCGAGGAGGCCAATGTTTACTTCGGCGGGCATTACAACCTTCTGTTTCCGAAGCCGGTTTATTGGACGCACGGCCGGCCGGCGGGCGCGGGATTCGAGGAAGGAGGGGTGTACCACCCGGCGAACGCCGCCGAGATGTATGAGATGGTGCGGCGTGAGGACGCGCTCGTGTGGCAGACACACCCGCGCACCAAGGGATCGACGGGCTATCCGGACCGCATTCGCGAAGAAGATTTCTTTCGCAGCGACAGGTGGTTGGGGGCTGGATTCAAATCGATGCCGGTGGATTTGTCGGAGTCGCGATTGTGCGAGAAGCGTTGTTTCGGCGTGCTGGACGATATGAACAACTGGGGTGGACTGAAGTATCTGCTGGGTGAAGTGGACACGTACAAGAAGTTTCCCGATTACGATCTCTACGGTGACTTCAACGCCAACTATGTAAAGCTGGACACGCTACCCCCTGCGACAGACTGGACGCCGATCAACCGCGCGTTGCGGGCAGGGGATTTCTTTGTGACTACGGGCGAGGTCTTTATCCGCAATTTCCACGCGAGCGCGAACGGAATAGCAGCGGATGTGGATTGGACCTTTCCGCTGGAATTTGTGGAGGCGGTTTGGGGAGACGGTGAGCGAGTGGAGCGGAAGATCCTGCGAACGCCGGACGCAGAGGCCTTCGGGACGCAGCACTTCGAGATTCCGGCCGATCTTTCGCGGGAGAAATGGGTGCGGTTTGCCGCCTGGGACTCAGCGGTGAACGGAGCGTTTACGCAGCCGGTGGAGGTGAAACCGTAGCGGGACCGGGCGAGGCGTGCCTCGCCGCTACGCAGCCTTTTGGACTTTGCCGCTGCGGATGCAGGAGGTGCAGACGCGCAGGCGCCTGGTGGCGCCGTTGACCACGGCGCGTACGGTTTGCAGGTTCAGGTTCCAGCGACGCTTGGTCACGTTGTGGGCGTGGCTGATGCGGTGGCCAAACTGGGGGCCGCGGCCGCAGACGTCACATACTCTCGCCATGAACGGGGGATTCTCCTTCGGAAACGATAATTCGAAATTATAGCACAGACTAATGGCCTCCACTCACTTCTGAGCGGAGATCATAGCCGGTTGATCAAACTCGCTACATATCCGGCGCCGAAGCCGTTGTCGATATTGACCACCGTCACGTTGCTGGCGCAACTGTTGAGCATGCCGAGCAGCGCGGCGAGGCCGTGGAAGCTGGCGCCATAGCCGACGCTGGTGGGAACCGCAATCACGGGGCAGGAGACGAGGCCGCCGACGGCGCTGGGCAATGCTCCTTCCATACCGGCGCAAACGACGACGACTCGAGCTTCGGCAAGACGCGAGCTGTTCTCCAGAAGGCGGTGGATGCCGGCGACGCCGACGTCGTGAATGGATTCCACCTGATTGCCCATGACTTCGGCGGTAACCTGCGCTTCTTCAGCGACGGGAATGTCGCTGGTGCCGGCGCAGACGACAGCGATTTTGCCTTTGCCGCGGACTGTCTTGTCGCGCCAGAAGCGGATGGCGCCGGAGAGGGGGAAGTGCTCACTGCCGTTGAGATTTTTCTGTACCAAGGCGGCCGTGGCCGCGTCGGCGCGCGTGATCAGCACATTCTGCGAGACGGCGAGCAGGTGCTGGGCGATGGCCAGAACCTGATCGGGAGTCTTGCCTTTGGCGAGGATCACTTCGGGCATACCGTGGCGGAGTTCGCGGTGATGGTCGACCTTGGCGAAGCCCAGATCTTCAAATGGCATGTGGCGGACGCGGCCGAGCGCAGCATCGACATCGATGGCGCCTTCGCGCACTTGCTCCAATAGTGTGCGGAGCTGATCCTGATTCATACGAATTCAGAATAACAGGGCCGGGTATGCCGGGCCCTACCAGATGCGGCACACTTTGTCTTTCGGTTTGACCAGCGGTTGTCCGGCCTTGCAGGCGAATGCCTGGGCGAACTCTGGCATGTTCACCACGACGCCGTTGACGCGATACTCGTCGGGCGAGTGGGGGTCGGTCACCGCATCCTCGCGCTTGCTTTCGTCGCGCTCGCTGCCGCAGGCCCATTGCGCCATGCCGACAAAGAATCGCTGGTCAGGCGTCAGTCCGTCGATGGGATGCAACGACTGGCCGCGGGTTGCGGTTTTCCAGGCAATATAAGCCAGCAACGTACCGCCCAGATCGGCGACATCCTCTCCGAGGGTGAGCTTGGAGTTGATCTTAATGTCGTCGACAACCGTGTAGTGCGAGTACTGCTCAGAGACGCATGCCACGCGTTGGTTAAACTCCTCGGCGTCGGTTTTGGTCCACCAGTCATGGAGGTTGCCCTGCGCGTCGAACTGGCGGCCCTCATCATCAAAGCCGTGTGTCAACTCATGTCCGATAGTGGATCCGGTATCGCCGTAGTTTGGCGCGTCGTCTATTTTGAAATCGAACAGGGGAGGCTGCAACACGCCGGCGGGAAAATTGAGGTCGTTCATCTGCGGGTTGTAATAAGCGTTGACGGTGGGCGGCGTCATGCCCCACTCGGTGCGGTCCAGCGGCTTGCCGATCTTGGCGAGGTCGCGATGCGTTTCGAAGATCGCGGCGCGCTCTACGTTTCCGAGAAAATCGGTGGGGACGATGCGGACGGAGCTGTAGTCGCGCCACCTGTCGGGATAACCGATCTTATTGACCATGGAGTGCAGCTTCAGCAGAGCCTGTTGTTTGGTCTCTTCGGTCATCCAGGACAGGCTGCGGATCTCGCCGGCCATGGCGCTCTCAATCTGTTTCGTCATTTCGAGCGTCTTCGCCTTGACCTCCGGGCCGAAAGTTTTCGCCACGAACACCTGCCCGAGCGCCTCTCCCAAGTCGCGGTCCACGTATTGGACGCAGCGTTTCCAGCGGGGCGGCAGTTCTTCGACCCCGCGCAGGGTCTTGCCGTAGAAGGCGAAGTTTTCATTCACAAATCTTGAGGACAGATAGGGCGCCTTGGAATGCACCAGGTGCCAGCGCAGGTAGGTTTTCCAGCTTGCGAGACTCTGAGCAGATAACTGGCGCTGGAATTCTTTGTAAAACTCGGGCTCGGTCACATTGATTACCGAAATGGGAGGAGCGACGGAGAGCGCGAGGTAGCGATCCCAATCGAACGAAGGCGTAAGTGCTTTGACTTGGGCCAGCGTCAGCCGGTGAAAGAGTTTGTAGGGATCGCGCTTGTCCACCTGAGTGAGCGATGCTTTTGCCAGGGCGGTCTCGATGGCCATCACGGTATGCGCCTCGGTCTGGGACGTCCTGGCGTTGTCGCCGAGTAATCCGAACATGCGGCCTACGTGCGCGACGTATTGCTCGCGGATTTCGCGCATCTTCGGGTCGTCTTGGACGTAATAGTCGCGATCGGGAAGGCCCAGCCCGCCGGCCGCGGCAAAAGCAATGACGCGGTTGGAGTCCTCGTAGTCCTGGCCGGATGCAAAATCGAAGAGCGTGTCGGTACCGTTCAGGTGCTCGTTGGCGGCGAGTTCGGCGAGCCCATGAACAGATCCCAGTTGTGCGATGGCGTCGAGCTCGGGGCGGAGAGGCGCGATCCCAGTCTTTTCGATTTCAGGCTCCGCCATACAGGATTGGAAGTGGTCTCCAATCTTCTGCTCCACACCACTGCGGCCGGGAGTGGGTTTAGCCGCTTCGACGAGGATGCCCCAGAGAAACTGCTCATTTTCATATTGCAGCTTGCTGTAGACATCCCAGCGCGCCTGATCCGGCGGAATCGGATTCTTTTTGATCCATCCCCCGCAAGAATAACGATAGAAATCCACGCACGGGTCGATGGAGGGGTCCATGGAGGTCAAGTCGATGGCGGGAGAATAGGGCAGCCGAGCAAGTGGCTTGGCTTGTGATTCGGTGGACCCGGCCTTGCCGGCCGGAGACTGCGGCAGCAGCGACAGTGCAAATGCCACGGCGAGGCAAACGGTTCTGGCGGCAGAGGTCATGAGGTTCAGTATAGGGGAGTGCGCGCGGCGTTTCGCGAGTGCAGCCTGACTCAGAATCGCAGCGTCAGACCTTCCTGGAGGCCGAGCCGGCGCGCTTCGCCCGCGCGCAGCTCCAGCACGAACTGCTCCAGGTAATGACCGCCATAGGTGGGGCAGTCTTCCGGCTTGGTCGTACAGATAGGCGTGTCGGCCGAGATTTCCACGATCTTATGGCTGGCATCCATAAATATGATGTCGAGTGGT
The DNA here is from genome assembly GCA_030041035.1 of Bryobacteraceae bacterium. GTDB lineage: Bacteria > Acidobacteriota > Terriglobia > Bryobacterales > Bryobacteraceae > QHXW01. The sequence goes on from JASHOO010000666.1 coordinate 6,199, forward strand.
GCCTTGACGTTGGCCATCCAGTAGCGCACAGGTGCCGGCTGTTGATGCACAAAGAGCAGGCCGTGGCCCGGGGGGAGGGCGTCGCGGTACATCATGCCGTGTTCCATCTCAGAGGGTTTCGTCAATATTTCGGCACTTATTTCGCTGCCGTCGGGTAGAGTGACAGTGGTCGTGTCGAGCTGGTCGCTGGAGGTCTCGCTGGTGTTGTGGCTGCAACCGGGACAAAGCAAAATGACCGGCAGGAGCAAGGTGAAAAACCGCATGCGATAAAATAGTAGCTTCTTTTGGTGGGCGCGGCACAGGTCCGCCGATCTGATTCTCCGCCATGTTCTGGAAACGAGTGCGACTGACGCTCGAGATGATCAAGTTCGAGCACTCAGTGTTTGCACTGCCTTTTGCACTCACCGGCGCCGTGTTGGCTGCGCGCGAGAGCGGCCTGGACATGACGGCTTTCCGCTGGAAATTCGTTTGGATTGTGGTGGCGATGGTTGGGGCGCGGTCAGCGGCCATGTCATTCAACCGCGTGGTGGATGCGGAAATCGATGCGCGCAATCCGCGAACGAAGATGCGGCACATTCCGGCTGGAATCTTATCGGCGGTCTTCGGATGGGGGTTCGTGGCCGTTTCCAGCATGGTGTTTCTCTATGCGGCGCGCGAGCTGAATACGCTTTGCTTCAAACTGGCTCCGGTGGCGCTGAGTGTGATTTTCTTCTACTCCTTTACGAAGCGCTTCACGGCATTTTCTCATTTGGTGCTTGGTTTTTCTCTGGGGATCGCACCGGCGGCGGCTTGGATTGCGGTGCGCGGCGCACTCGACCTGCGCATCCTATGGCTGACGGCCGCGGTGATGTTCTGGACCGCTGGATTCGACATTATTTACTCTTGTCAGGATTACGAATTTGATGTTGCCGAGAGCCTGTTCAGCTTACCGCGGCGGATCGGCGTGGCGCGGGCCTTGCGCGTTTCGCAACTACTGCATGTGGTGATGATCCTGTGCCTCGTGGCGCTGGTACGCGATCTAAAGCTTGGGTGGCTGAGCGTAGCGGGGATCGCGGCGGTGGCGCTGCTGCTGCTCTATGAACATAGCCTGGTGAAACCGAATGATCTTTCCCGTGTGAATGCAGCCTTCTTCACCATGAACGGCTGGGTGAGCGTGCTATTCTTTGTGTTTTGGGCCGCCGACGTGCTTCTGGCGGGGCGCGCGTAGCTATGCAGGTTTTCATCGAAGATTCGCGACTAAAGCCGATTTTGGAGAAGGTCAAGGCGGGTGAGCGCCTGTCTTATGACGATGGCATGGCACTTTACCGGACCTCCGATATTCTGGCTCTCGGTTACATGGCTAATCTGGTGCGCGAACGTCTGCACGGCGATGTCACATACTTCAACGTGAACCGGCACATTAATCCCACTGATGTGTGCGTAGCGAGCTGCCGGTTGTGTGCGTTCGGCAAGCGGGCAAAAGATCCGAAGGCGTATACCATGTCGCTCGACCAGGTGTGGCACGTCGCGGGCGAAGGGTGGACGGAAGCGGTTACGGAGTTTCACATCGTAGGCGGGTTGCATCCGGAGCTGACGCTCGATTGGTACTGCGAGATGCTGCGCGGATTGAAAGAGCGCTTTCCACAGGTGCACCTGAAGGCGTTCACGATGGTGGAGATTGGCTATCTGGCGCAGCGGACGCGGATCTCTGTACAGGAGGTGCTGGGACGACTGCGCGACGCGGGCATGGATTCGCTGCCCGGAGGAGGCGCGGAGATCTTCTGCGATCGCGTGCGGCGGATCATCTGCGATCACAAGATCACGGGGGAAGAGTGGCTGGAAACCGCGCGGACGGCTCACCGGCTGGGGCTGCACTCCAACTGCACGATGCTTTACGGCCACATCGAGAGCGATGAAGACCGCGTCGATCACCTGCTGAAGTTGCACGCGCTGCAAGACGAGACACAGGGATTCGTGACCTTCATCCCGCTGGCATTCCATCCCGACAACACGCCTTTGCAGCACATTCCGAAGACCACGGGCTTTCTCGACGTCAAGAACATTGCGGTAGCGCGCCTGCTGCTCGATAATATCGCGCACATCAAGGCGTACTGGATCATGATGACACCGAAGATTGCGCAGATTGCGCTGCGCTTTGG
>JASHOO010000667.1 GCA_030041035.1 Bryobacteraceae bacterium
GATTTGAAAGCAGCGCTGCGGCGGGAAGAGCCGCCTGCGGATTTTACGGACCGCGTGCTGGCACGGCTGAACCAGCCGCCGGCCCCTTCCTGGCGGGAGCGATTGTCGGTGCTGATGCGGCCGCCGCGCCTGCAATGGGTCGCGCTCTCGGTAATTGTGAGCGTCCTGATCCCTCTCGCGGGAGTGCGGTACCGCAAAGAGCAGCAATATCAGGCCGAGGGCCAGAGGGCTAAACAACAGCTTTTGCTCGCCGTGCGCGTGGCCGGAACCCGGCTGCACCGCGCGCAGAGGAAGGTTTTGGACTCCGGCCGGATGGATACCCGTATATGAAGATTCCATGGGTTTTAGCAATATGTTTTCTGTTCAGCAGTGCCGCCTTCGGGCAGGCGCTGGATCTCAAGAACCTCGATAAGCTGAGCGATAAAGCCAAAGATGTCACCGACATAACGCTCGATGGCTCGCTGCTGAAGTTCGCCGCGAAGTTCCTCTCCAATGACGACCCCGATCAGGTCAAGGTCAAGAAGCTGGTTGCAGAGCTAAAAGGCATCTATGTAAGGACTTACGAGTTTGAAACCGACGGCGAGTATTCCGAATCCGACCTGGCGCCCATTCGTAGCCAGCTCCGCTCGCCCGGATGGTCGCGCATTGTCACCGTGCATAGCAAGAAAGAGGGCGACAATACGGAAATCTACCTGCAAACGGGTGGAACGGAACCAGGTGGCCTCGCGATCGTTTGCGCCAATCCCAAGGAACTGACGGTCGTGAACATCGTCGGCAAAATCGACCTGGACGAGCTGAGCGCGCTGGGCGGGAACCTGGGGGTTCCGAAGCTGGACCTGGACAAGCCGAAGCCGGCTAAACCACCGGATAAAAAGGAGGACTGATGGGAACCGCGCTTCCGCTGGCGGTCCTCACCTGGTACGCCGCCCAACACCCCGATTCTCCGGAAATCATCATGGCGAAGGTGGCGATGAACCAGGACCGGGCACAGGAAATGCGCAAGGCGTTTGTTTATCACCAAAATCTGCTGATTCGCTTTATGCGGGGCAACGGCAAACTGGCTCGCGAGGAGCAGCGCGAATACACGGTCACGCCTTCGGAAAAAGGTTTTAAGAAGGACTTAGTGAACTTTACCGGCAAGTACGAAAAGGGCGGCAAGCTGTTCGACTATAATGAGCCGGGCTTTGAGTACAAGGGCATGGACATCGATGGCGACCTGGCGAATGAATTTGCCAACGATCTGGCTAACGACAAGGCGTCGCGGGACGGCATCGCCAACGATCTGTTCGCGCTAACCGCTGAAAAACAAAGGAAATACACCTTCCGGTTCGAGGGCAAAGAAAACTACCGTGGCATGGAGGTGTACCGCATCACTTTCAAGCCGAAAAAGGCGTCGCTGTTTGACTGCGATGATGACGAGGAGGCGGGTTGCTGGGCCGGGGAGGCATTGATCGACACGCATGAGGATCAGCCCGTGCTGGTAACCAGTTGGCTGGCCAAGGGCGTCCCCATGGCCGTCCAGGTTCTGCTGGGCACCAATATCAAGCATCTGGGATTCAAAGTCGCCTATCAGAAGTTCGCCAATGGCCTGTGGTTTCCGGTCACGTACGGCGGTGAGTTTTATGTTCGGGGTGTATTCTTCTACAAACGCACCATCGCGATTTCGGTGGTGAACAGCGGCTTTCAGAAATCCGACGTATCCTCGACTATCGAGTTTCAGCTTCCGGCAAGTCAATAGTCAAGGCGGGGCGGTGCTCGAGATTCACGAGCGCTTCCGAAATCATGGTGACCACCTGCTCTTCCGCGTTCCGCGAGGATTTGTTGAGAGGTAGCACCGAGAGATGCAGGTGCACCAACTCGTGCACGATGGAAAGTTCCATGTCGGCCGGGATCTTGTCTGGCGGCAGCTCGTAGTCCTCCGGGCTTAGCACCTTGATCAGAGCCGTGTGGTGGGTAGTCGACCAGTCGATGTGACCGAGGGTGCCGCGCTCCAGCTCCCAGATCCGGACAATCCGGACTTCGATCTTCCAATCGTCCAGGCGCAAGCGCTTCTGCCACAGCCTCAGCCAGTCCTGAGCCTGCTCCTCAGTCACTACCGGCGGCATCGAGGAGACGCGGTTGCGGGAGGCCGGCGGTTCGGCGATTCCGGCACTCACCAGAAGCAGAAGAATTGTAATGATCCGCACCATTGATTTCTCTCTGATTTTATCGGAATTTTCCAAAAATTCGCGAGAAAAAAGTGGCCCGTTAGAGCGAAAGGCTGAATTGCGTCCGGACAGATAACTGAAGTGAAGCCCAACTGCTAACTTAGGCCAACAGCAACCCCGTACCCCGCAAACCCATCGTCCCGGCGTGTTACTCTGGAGGTTTCAAGCAATGCTGCGGATATGCCCGCTCGCGTGAGCGAAGCCATCGTTTTGCAGACCTACCCGTTCAAAGAATCGGACCTGGTGGTGAGTTTTCTGACGCGGGATCAGGGAAAGCTGCGCGGTGTCGCCAAGCGCGCGCGGCGTCCCAAGAGCAATTTTGGTTCCGGGCTGGAGCGGCTTTCGCAAGTGAAGATGTCGTACTTCCAGCGGGAGACGCGGGAGCTGGTGAATCTGGATGGCTGCGAGTTGATCCGCTCGCAGTTCGCATTGCTGGGAGATTACGGCGCGGCGGTGGCACTGGATTACCTGGCGGAAATCTCCGAGCAGTTGCTGCCGGCCGGCGAGGCCAACGAGCGCTACTTCCGGCTGCTGGTTACGGTTCTGGATTACCTGGGCTCGGGCGCGGCCGGCTGCGTGTGGCGCGGCGTGACCTATTTCAGCTTGTGGGCCGTGCGGCTGGCAGGCATTCTTCCGGAGCTGCATGCGTGCATGGGGTGCGGAAACTGGCTGGACAATCCGGAAGAGCGCGAGGAGGCGTTTTTCAGCCCATATCGCGCGGGCCTTTATTGCGGCCATTGCCGGAGAAACGGGGAAATGGGAAGGACCTGGGGATTGAGCGTGACATCGAGAGACATTGCCGAAGAGATGCTGCGCAAGCCGATTGCGCAGCTCGCGCATACCGACTGGCGGCGTGAGACGGCCGCGGACCTGCGCCACTTTCTCGTCCGGCAGATCGAGAACCATATTGAGCGGCGCCTGATCACCGCGCCCGCGCTGGAAGCTGCATAGGGAATGGATTCCTACCAGGAGATCATCTTCAAGCTCAAGAAATACTGGTCTGACCGCGGCTGCATTATTCAGGAGCCGTACGATCTCGAAGTGGGCGCCGGCACGATGACTCCGGAGACTTTCCTGCGCGTGCTGGGGCCGAAACCATATCGCGTGGCGTACGTGCAGCCGAGCCGCCGTCCGGCGGATGGCCGCTACGGCGAAAATCCGAACCGCCTGTACAAGCACATGCAGCTTCAGGTGATTCTGAAGCCGTCGCCCAATGACGTGATCGATCAATACCTGGGCAGCCTGAGCGCGATCGGGATTGAGCTGAAGAAGCACGACATCAAGTTCGAGGAAGACAACTGGGAGTCGCCAACGCTGGGCGCGTGGGGCGTGGGCTGGCAGGTGATGCTGGATGGGCTCGAGATTACGCAGTTCACGTATTTCCAGCAGTGCGGGGGGATCGATCTGGACCTGGTGCCGGCGGAGTTGACGTACGGGCTCGAGCGCCTCACGGCGTTTCTGCAATTGAAGGACAGCGTGTACGACATCGAATGGGCGCCGGGCGTGAGTTACCGGGAGGTGCGATTTGCGGATGAGTTGCAATTTTCGGTTTACAACTTCGAGATGGCGGACGTGGGGATGTTGTGGAAGTTGTTTGAGTTGCATGAGGGAGAGGCGCAGAGGCTACTGGGGGAGTTTCGGAAGCTGGCTGCGCCGCTCCCTAACGGTCGCGGTTCCGTAGGTACGGAGTCGGGCGGTGTGTCGCGCTTTCCGCTGTTGCCGACCTACGAACACGTGCTCAAGTGTTCGCACCTGTTTAATACCCTCGATGCGCGCGGGGCGATCTCGGTGACGGAACGCGTGGCGGTGATCGCGCGTGTGCGCAAGCTGGCGGTCGGCGTGGCGGAAGCATGGATGGCGCAGCAGACGACGGAAGAGCTGGCGGAGGCCGTCCAGTGAGCCTGCCGTTTCTGCTGGAGATCGGGACGGAAGAGATTCCGGACTGGATGATCGAGGCGGCGCTGGCAGAGCTTGAGGAGCAATTTGGCAACGTATTCCAGACTAACCGTCTCGACCGGCCCGTCTTCGAGAAGTCTGCTACTCCGCGGCGGCTGACGCTTCGGAGTCGCGATTTTCCCTCGGGGCGACCGGATATCGTGACGCCGGAAGACGGGCCGTCGGTTTCCGTCGGCGAACGCGCCGCCCAGGGATTTGCCAGAAAACACGGGGTGTCCGTCGCAGAGTTGAAGGTCTATCAATCGCCGACAGGACCGAAGTATCGCGTTGAGAAGCGGGTGCTCGGGGAGAGTATGGCGCAAATACTCGAGAGGTCATTGCCGGGCGCCATCCTTGGCATTCACTGGCCCAAGAGCATGTACTGGGGCGAGCTGGGTAGTCCCACGTTCATCCGGCCCATCCGGTGGATTCTCGCCATTCTGGGTGACAAGGTGCTTGATTTTAAGGTCGCGGGCATCAAGTCGGGCAACGTGACCTCCGGGCACCGAATCCTCGGTGCTGCTGAGATTCCAGTCACCATTGAGAATTACGAGCAGAAACTACGCGAAAACTTCGTCATCCTATCAGCGGAAGAGCGCGAACAGCGCATCCTCAGCATTGCAGGCGCTGGGCATGACGAACGCCTCTTGAAGACCCTCGTCTATTTGACCGAGTACCCAGGAGTCATTTCCGGCAGTTTCGACCCCGAGTACTTAAGGCTTCCTGCCGAAGTTCTCGTTACCGTCATGAAGCACCACCAAAAGTACTTCCCGGTATACGAGAACGGGCAGCTGGCCAATCGTTTCCTCGCGGTGACGAACACTGACGGCGATCCCGAGGGTTTGATTCGGCGCGGAAATGAACGTGTGCTTCGGGCGCGATTCAATGACGCTCAGTTTTTCTGGGAGACGGATCAGAAGAAGAAGCTGGCGGATCGTGAAGTCGATCTTAAGCATGTTACGTTCCACACCAAGCTCGGATCGTACTGGGACAAAACGGACCGTATCAAGAATGTTGTGAAAGTAGCACTCGGTGGTGATGCGCTGACGATTCGTGCGGCACAGCTCTGCAAGTGCGACTTGACCACCGAACTGGTTAAGGAATTCACTGAGCTGCAGGGCGTGGTTGGCGGGCTATATGCTCGCGCACAGGGCGAGCCTGAAGAAGTCTGGCGAGCCATCTACGACCACTACAAGCCAGAAAGTATGGAGGACTCGATCCCTCATACGCATGGCGGCCAGTTGGTATCGATTGCTGACAAGCTGGACACCCTGCAACAGTGCTTCGGTATAGGCCTCGTCCCGACGGGCTCGCGAGACCCTTATGCGCTGAGGCGCGCGGCGCAGGGAATCGTGAAGATTCTGGTTGAGGGCAAGGTACGCATTTCCTTGCGAAAGTTCATCCGCAGCGACTTCGAGGAGTTCCTCCTTGATCGCGTGCGATTCTACTTTCGTGATGTGCGAGGCTGCAAATACGACGAGGTCAATGCGGTCGTCGCTGCTGGCTGGGACAACCTAAAGGATGTCGAAGAGCGGCTCATCGCGATCCAGGCCGTGCGGCCCACCGAAAACTTCGAGCCGCTCGCGGCCAGCTTCAAACGCATTCAGAACATTTTGAAACAGGCCCAATTTGTGGGCAACGGCGGCGCGATTGACGCGACGCTGCTCGAACCCGGGCCGGAATCCGATCTCTACCACGAGTTCCAAAGTGTCCGCAGCCGGTTGGCGAACCTGCCGTACCGGCCGGCACTCGAAACCATTGCTTCGCTTCGTCCTCAGGTTGATTTATTTTTTGACAAGGTGCTGGTGAACGCGCCGGAGCCGAAAATCCGGCAGAACCGGCTCACGCTGTTACATACGCTGCTGGCGGAATTTTCCACCATCGCAGATTTTTCGGAAATCGTAACTCACACATAGGAGAAGAGAATGACGAAGTACGTGTACGCGTTCGGCGGCGGCGGGGCCGACGGCGACGGCAAGATGAAAGACGTGCTCGGCGGCAAAGGCGCCGGGCTGGCGGAGATGTCGCGGGCGGCGCTACCCGTGCCTCCCGGCTTCACCATTTCAACGGCAGTGTGCAATCTGTATTTCGAGCGCGGCAACCAGGTGCCGGCCGAGGTCGACGACCAGATGCGGGACGCGCTCGCCGCTCTCGAACAGAAGATGGGGCAGAAGCTGGGGGACACGAACAATCCGCTGCTGGTGAGCGTGCGGTCGGGCGCGAAGTTTTCCATGCCGGGGATGATGGACACGATTCTCAATCTCGGGCTCAACGACCAGACGGTGCAGGCGCTGGAGCGCAAGGCGGGCAACGCGCGGTTCGCGCAGGATTGCTACCGCCGCTTCATCCAGATGTTCGGCAATGTGGTGCTGGATATCGAGAAGCACGACTTCGACGAGATTTTTGACGCGCGCAAGAAGAAGGTGAAGGCGAAGTTCGATACCGATTTGAGCGCCGACGACCTGAGAGCCATCATCGTCGATTACAAGAAGCTGGTGCAGAAAAAAACCGGCAAGCCGTTTCCGCAGGAAGCGCGCCAGCAGCTTACCATGGCGCGGGATGCAGTGTTCCGCTCGTGGAATAACGACCGTGCTATCCACTACCGCAAGATGAACCAGATTCCCGATAACCTCGGCACCGCGGTCAACGTGCAGAGTATGGTGTTCGGCAATCTGGGGAACACTTCGGCTACGGGCGTGGGGTTCACGCGGAATCCATCGACGGGCGAGAAGGTTTTTTATGGCGAATTTCTGATCAACGCGCAGGGCGAGGACGTCGTCGCGGGCATTCGCACGCCGCAGGATATTTCGCA